>JAUSII010000018.1 GCA_030648035.1 Deltaproteobacteria bacterium
AATCCTCTGTCGCCATTTCACCCCCAAAGATATTATCTCTGTCACCCGCCACAACAAGACCCTCAAGATGGGTAACTACCGCAAAGCCGCCATCGAAGGAAACTTCTTCCTCCGCGGTTTCAACTACCTGTTTGTGATGAAAAAGGAATAAGCAACTTTTTTTGTGCGCAGCCGAAGAGGTATGTGAGAGGGAGAAACATGCCCGGCTTTAATGACATCGCCCTTGAATGGGCCGTTTTGGGTACCGCCACTGTTACCTCGGCTTTTTCTGTAGCACCCGCGGTCGCACACACACAAGCAAACGTGTCGGGTAGAACTGCGTCCCCATTTCAATCCGCAGAGGCACTCTACTGTGCCGAGTCATTGCGTGCAGTGCTAGGTCCTCAGAGAACTGCTGCAACCCCAAAAATTTTTCAACCTTCTGAAATAGTTGGAGCGGAAGTGATAGAAATTCTCCGATCCCACTCAAAAACCATACACCCTGCGTTTGGCCTGCCTGCTGGAGGCCAGGGCAAAGTGGGAACCACCTCTTCAAAAGAAGAACCGCTCCTTGCGGCAGAAGTTTTTTTCCCCGGGGAGATTGGGAGATGGTTGGAAGGGACCGTATTCCTCTCCAATTACAGAATATTCCTGCGCCGTCTGAATCGGCAAGGGATCGACTGGACCACTCAACAGAAGAATCAATTCATCCACTTTTTTCTCCCCAAATTTGCAGATGCCGCCTACCACCATTATCCTCCTGACTTTGGTAATCCTGGCCCTGAAGGAGTGAGTTTTGATTTCAATGCAACGATACGTTTTAGATATGCACGCGAAGCAATCAATATTATTATCAATTCAATTCTCATGATGGAAGGGAGAGGGTACAGTTATGAGCAACAATTTGAGTTTCATACCCAACTTGCCGCAAAAACAGGCTATGAAATTGCCTTTGCGGAAAAATTTGTCACACTCGTTTTTGGAAACACCTCCCCGGCCCAAACCGAAGAGGCCCACCAAAAGATTTTTGCCCTTCTTGATTGTCTGACAGATTACAACCGAAAAAGGGTTCTGGAACTCTTCGAAGAGCATTGGGAGCAGTTGGCCGACATCGGTCCCCGCTATTTCATGGACCATCTCAACTTATGGCTCACCCTCTTCAAGAGATGGCCCAAGCAGGGTCTCACCCTTTTGGAAAATCTATTTTCAGGCATAATCAATGGCACCGTCGACATCGACATCGCCCGACAAAGGGAGGAAATTTTAGCCTTCATCGAAAAAACACACAGCTTCAACATGTTTCTGTTTACCGCCTACAAAAAAGAGGGAGAGGCGGTTCTTGAAAAAGTCCGTTTCTACACCGACAAAATTATACGAGATGAATTAAGCACCGAAGAGGCCCTCCAGATTGTTGCCGACTACGAAGCCTACGAAGGGTGGGAGTTTCTGCTAGCCATCGTCCAGATGGTCTCCCCCACCAGCGGCGCCAGCTTCGTCAGACAGGCAGAACAGATCGGTCTCTTGAAAAAAATGCTCGCCTTGGGAGATTTGAGAGCTCACATCCCGGCCGCGTGGCGAGGCCAGCTCAAAACTTTTGTGCTCAATCGAGGAGAGTGGCGACCCAAAGAGGGAGAGGGGATCGACCCAGACAAAGAAATCCGAAATCTCTTGATGCAATTTAGGGCGGGAGAAAAAAACAAAATTAGCGAAGTGAAGTTGATTGAGACTTTCAAAGAATATCTACAAACAGACCAAAACGACACGGCAAAAGAAAAATTGCGCAGCACCCTCTTTGCCTATGCCGGTTCCGAAGATGCGTTGAGGGAAAAAATAGACCGGATTCAGGATAACGACTATGCCGCGCTCGACCTGCTTGACCAGCTTTTTAGAGATAAAGACAACCTGACTGTTCTTATTAAAAATATTTTGGGAAAAATCCCGGCTGCATATTTCACTGCGAAGGGCAAACGGGAAGACACTGCCGCGAAGCTCCCCATTGAAGGAGATGGCGATAAGTTAGCCCGCGCCCTGCGCCGCACATGGAACCAGCCCGACATTCCCGAAGCCAAACGGCTCATGGCTCTTGGCAATATATTGGGGAAATACGAAAGAGCCGACATCACAACAAAGATTTTGAACCGTGTGGACATTCAAGGAACCGATCTGGCAGGAGCGATCCTCACCGCCCTTGAAGAAGGGGCAACCCTTTCCAAACACGAAATTGCGGAGGCGATTTTATCCAAACCTCTGAGGTTGATTGAAGGAGAAAAAACAAAATTCGAATACCGAGCGGCCAAACCGATGCAAGTGGGCCTAAGAGCGGTAAAGGGTCCGACCTACGGCATGTATGGCCTCTCAGCCGGCGTCTGTACTGCCACCGACAGAGCCCTTTGGCAAAATCCCGATTTCAAACTCTTTGCGATCACTGATGAAGAAGAAAAACAGGTAGTGGGCTATATTCATGTTGTGGAGACCACCATTAACGGCAAAAAATATTTGACCCTGCCAGGGATTAACCCTTCTGGAGAATTTATGGCAACAGTCGACGCCGAAAAATTATACAACGGGTTGATGGCTGCTATTATAGAGTATGCCAGAGAGGCGGGCTTTGCCGGTGTTTATATTCCGACAAGTCCAATCATCCATTCGAATCGGAGCGGTTTTCAAAAGGTGATCCAGAAGAAAGGATATCGATCCATTGTCATCCCGACGGTCCATTGGAATACGCTTCCCAGCCGCTATCCTTTTGCGAGTGTTTTCGTGGTGTGGGAGGAATGAAAAAAATTGACCTTTTCTTAAACCTTCTTTTGAAGTATTGCGGAGTACAACCACCATGAAAAAAATCACTGTCGCAGTGCTTTTAGGACTTGTTTGCCTAACCAGAGTTTCATGGGCCGCCATCGACGGAGGTTATGACAACGGTCTCTTTATTCAAACACCAGACCAAAAATACCGACTCAAATTCAACCTTCAACTCCAACCCCAATATCAGTTTCTTTCGATCGACAGCCAAGGAAACACCGACACCTTTCAGATCCGCCGGGGCAAAGTTTTCTTCATCGGCAACGCTTTCAAAAAAGAGCTGACCTACCAGTTTG
>JAUSII010000020.1 GCA_030648035.1 Deltaproteobacteria bacterium
GTAAAATCACTCTCAAAAAAGTCTGTCTCCGGTTCGCCCCCAGATTGAGTGCGGCCTCTTTCATGGAAGAGGGAATCGCCTGCAAAACCCCTTTTAATATGAGATAGGCGGTCGGCGCATAAGCCAGCGTTTCGACCAGCACCAATCCCCAAAAACCATAGATTTCAAACGGAGCTTTCCCGCCGAAAATTTTTTGCGTCAAAAAACCCTGCCGGCCAAAAAGTAAAATGGAGGAGAGAGCCAGTACAAATGGCGGTGAAATGAGAGGGAGTGTGGCCATCGTCGAAAAAAATCGCCGTCCCAAAAAATTCTTCTGCGTCGTCGCCAGCGCCAAGACAAAGGCAACCACCACACTTAAAAATCCGACACTGACCCCCAACTTAAAACTGTTTCCCAAAGGAACCCAAACCTCCGGCCCAAAAAAAGAGAATTTAAAATTCCAGAATAGAAACCCGAGGGGGTAGAGGATAAAAAGGCCGATAAAAAGAAACAGGAAAAGGATCATGAGTTCAAATTATCTCCCCATCACCTGCCGCCAGCGCTGTAACAGTTCTTCACGGTGGAGGCCCATTTTGGGATCAATGGTGATGAGCTTGACTTCCTTTGGCCCGCCCAAACCTTGCGGCATTTTGGCGCCGGGCAAAATGGGATAGCGTCCCCATTGGTGCATCAAATTTTGTGCAGAGGGAGAAGCTATCCAATCGACAAATTTTTTGGCGCTCTCCATCTCTTTGGCACCGGCCAGAATTGCCACGGCGCCAATTTCATACGGCGTTCCTTCTTGTGGATAGGAGACAACCACCGGCAGACCCTTGGAAGTCGCCTTTCTAAAGGCATCCTGACTGAAAGCGATGCCGAAGCCCGCCTCCCCCATCGCCACCTCCATCACCGGACCAGAGCCCGACTGTGTGTAGCGGCGAATATTTTGATCCAACCCCTTCCAATATTCGAGCGCCTTCTCCTCCCCCATCAGCTGGACCAGACCAGCCCAAAGGGTGAAGCCAGTGCCCGAAGTATAAGGAAAAGAGACCGCTATTTCGTTTTTAAATTCGGGCTTGAGCAGATCTTGCCAGGAGGTGGGTGCCGGAATATTCTTGGATGCCAAAAAAGGTTTATAAGAGACAAAGGCCATACTGCCAAAATAAATTCCGGTCCAAAAACCTTCTGCATCTCTAAAACTCTGTGGCATTTTTTGTGTCACTGCTGAAGAATAGGCCTGCAACAGTTTTTCTTTTTTGGCCGCGATATAATCAAGACTGGGCCCGCCAAACCAGATGCTCTGCGTGGGATTTCCCTTCTCTGCCTTGAGCCTTGCCAATACCTCCCCGGCAGAGAGTCGGATGGTCGTCACATCGATCTTGGTCTCCTCCTGAAATGCCTTCAGATATTCCTTGGCTTCCAGCGGATCCAGCGAAGTCACAATGTGAAGCGATTCAGCGTGGAGAACAGAGAATGGAAAACAGAAAAGGGAGAGACAAAAAAGCAGAGAACGGAAAGTGGAAAACATGGAGATTATTTAGAATGGATGGGGTCTTATCGCAACATCTTTTCAATCAAGCTCAACATCCGCTCCTGGCCATCGTATCCGATGGAATATCCCAAAATGCGGATTTGCTTTGGGCCACCATTGCCATCACCGACGATTTCAAAATAGACGCGAGGCTTGGGACCATCGGTCACAACCCCCTCCCAACACAAAAACCGGCCACCTCTTCTGATGGGCTTGATATTATTAGCGCTCGTGATGGGATGCCCTTCATTCAAAACTATTTTCAAATGCCCTACCAAACCATCCAAACGGTTTCGGGCCACTTCAGGAATCTGTGAATGCGCTCCTTCTGCCAGCTCTGTTTTGACAACGGTGTAATTCGGTCTCGAAGGCATTGCGGGCGCTGGCGCAACAGGCGTTGGCCTTCTCTCCCGAATTCCATGAACAGGAAGCTCCCTCTCTGGAGCCAGATGAATGGGAGGCGCCGGTTCGCGGGGGGGCGGTAACGGCTTCGGCGCCTCCACCACTTTCACAATCACCGGCGCCGGTTTGGGCTTCGGTTTAAGAATCGCTGGAACGGGAATTTTTGCATCGGGAAGTTTCCCAAATTTTTTCCAAAAGGCGGGATACAAATTGCCGGCGATCTGGTCGCCTGCAAACCAGAACAGGAGGGCCGCGCCTGCATGAAAGCGGGCATAGTCAAAACGGGATTTCCAGGAAGCTTGCAGATATTTCGGATCGCCAAGCGCTTCTACAAATGTCGTCCCGACAAAAACAGAACCGCCAATCAATGGTTTGGCGCTTTGAAACCCCAACCCCTTCGCCACAAGAAAAGGGGAATGATAGAGGGCATTTTTACCCGCCGTTGCGAGGGTGTAGTCTTTTTCCAAAACCAGCTTCGCCCCCTGATCCCCAACCATATCGGCGGCGCCGTAGAGCGCCATGCCACCGATGGCCGCTGGCGGGCAAACAAGACCTGTCAAAAAACCTGCGGCAAAAACTCCCCCAACGCGAACAACACTCCAACCCAGATTGAAACCCCATAAAAACAAGATTTCGTTTTGCTTTTTGCGAAGAACACCCTGATAGAGACGCTCCTGATAATTTGCAACCTCGCGAAGCTCTGCTTCCAATCTCTTTTCATCTTTTGACTCGACAACGATTTTCAGGTGATTGACATGGCGATAAAGATCCTGCTGTTCAGCCTCGGGCAATTCCTCCACGACGACCGGATCAGTAATATAGCGCTCATAAAGCGCCGCCTCCTTCATCATTCTTTCAAGTTTCATACACTTATATTATCGTCCCATTCCAAAAAAAGTTGCCCTAGAAAGATTATCATCTCCCTGCATAGCTCCAGTTGCCAAGATCCAGAACAAGCGCACTCCCTTGTTCGGTTCCATCATAGGAGTAAAAATCGATATTGAAACGTCCATTGGGAAGTCGCGTGAACACGACTTCATCCGTCAAAAACTTTTTTGACATATTTAAATCTGCCGAACTCGGGGCGGCATAATTTTCTGTTCCCGCTTCTCCCTCACCAAATTTAACTGAATGAAAGTGCATGCCCCCTATTTCTCCCCTCCTTGAGGCGACCATCCCCTTTGTATCTCGAAAATAAGCCTCGTCATTTCCCCGTTTGGATGGAGGAACTAACTGCATAGAGACCCCTTTCGGCTGCCAACGAAGAGTTCCTCCCAGTTCGCTGTCCAACACATCAAAATAGTCGTGATCGAGTGCAACACCCATTTGATCGCGAAAGCCGGGATTTTCAAAAACACGAAGCAGGGCATAAACTTTCAGGAGATCGACCAGCGATAAAGTTTGAATGATTCCAACCGGCGCTCCTTCTGACAGCTTCACATCCATTACCGGATC
Organism: Deltaproteobacteria bacterium; assembly: GCA_030648035.1. Taxonomy (GTDB): domain Bacteria; phylum UBA10199; class UBA10199; order SPLOWO2-01-44-7; family SPLOWO2-01-44-7; genus JAUSII01. The sequence continues at coordinate 3,368 of JAUSII010000020.1, forward strand.
GAGATGTCTGGCTTCGGGCTCCAAGCGGTTCAATTTTTGTTTCACCCATCCTTCCAATGCAACTCTTCCGCCGTTCATCAGAGATTGCAAAAAAGCCTCCTTCATATATTCGGAAAATTCACGATCCAAAAAAGAATAATCGGAGACTCTAAATTGATATCCCTCTCTTCCCAGCAAAGGATGTTTTCCCCCTCGAAAAGCAACGACAGTTGCGGAATAGGTTTCATCCTCTTCTGAATGTTTTGTTTTCCAGTCTTCCTGTTCTATGAGCGTTAATTCATTGAGAACCATCAAGAATGGAGCCAGTTCGGGTCGATGAGTCTTTCCATAAAAACTTTGAGCAAGATTTTTCGTATTGACGTCGTATTTGCTCTTCAGTTTTGCCAGCATATGCTGAAAAGCAAAGGAGGAACACAATTTGGCACTGGTTTGAAATGGTTCTTTTAACAAAGCGATTCTCTGTTCCTCTCCCGTCTGTTTTTTTTCCATGAAAAATCGAAAATCAAAATCGTATAGGCTCCCAATGGGAAAACTGATGCGCGTAAGCGCTCCAAACAAAATTGAAAAATCCGGGTTTCTTGCCAGAGAAAGATAAATAGCGAGCGGTTCTTCAAAAGCATTTTTCAGTTCCCACTGAAAGGTGGAACTCTCCGCCAAAGTCTTAAACAGGTTCTGCAAGCTTTCCCGATCTTCTCCGGTCAAAGTCAGAAGATAGAGCAGCGGCAAAGGATGATCTTCCCCATAGATGAGCTGCAAATAGGAATGTGTTTCTCCAAACCAACTCCAAAAAGCCTCCACATCTTTTTTCTCAACCATGGCCTCGTAAGCCTGAACAATTTTTATCGCCTCTCTGGGATTCAAGCGAACAGGGGAAGCGTGTTGGGATATTCCTTCCAGAAAGGTGAAGAGTTGTTCGACTTTTTTTGAATCTCCTGCCAACGTGGCAAAGTAATGAATCGGAAAAATATTTTCTTTGTCTATTTTTGTCTCCTGGTCATAGCCCATTGTAAAAAGATTGCTTGGGTCTGCAGTATCCAGAAAGGGGGCCATTTTTTTGTAAAGGGTTACCGCCTCCGGCTTGAGAAATTGTCCAGCAGCTGTATCGATATTTTGCAGCAGAATGTATTTGTCTGCCGCGGAAACGAGCGCCGCATCAACTCTATAGGCCTTAAAAATTTCGTCTAGTTTCGCCCGCTGTTCCGCCGGAAATTTTGGAAGCAGTGCCGCCACCTCACTGGTCAAGCCTGCGATCACCGGATGTGGAACATAGTATTTTAACGGATTTTCGGCCTGAAGCATCTGAGCAAAGATGGTGCCGAGGCTGTCTTTAGGGGCCGCAGTCTTTAAATTTTGAAAGTGGGTGAAGAAGTCCTCCGTCTCCATTAGGGCAAAGAGATATTGGGAAAAACTAAACAGGATGTTTTTTATTTCACCAGAGGACAATTGATATTTTTCTTTCATGATCTGGGCAAACTTCGGCAATTCAGCCGCGTTGTCCAAAACATCGGTCAGCACATTTTTTTTGAAAATATCCTCCATTAAGGAGTTCCAGCACCATTCATAACTCAAGCCTTGAGTCACTAATCCATTCCGATAACGGCTCAGTTTTTCATAATATTCCTCTCGCTTATCCAGAGGAATCTCCATGAAAAGGCGATAAAGGACTTCCAATCCGCTCAAATTCATAAAGAGGGGAAAGTCTTCTTTCTTCAATGATGTCGGGGTTGGGACAATGCGCGACGTAAGGGTTTTTAAATAGATGGGGCCTTTACTCAATCCGCGCCATGCTCCCCACAATAAACCGATGTCGGGGTAAAAACCCATGGCAAGGAGTTTTTCCGTAAAATCGGAAAACCCTTTTTCTGTGTAGATGGGCTCCGGAGGATAAAAAAACATATTAAGTTGTGGATAAGGGTCCAAGTGTGTGGAGCAATTTTTGCAATGCCCATCCAAATTTTCTCTTTCCGCTTTTTCTCCCTTGTCCATCAGATTTTTAAGTCTGTCCAACGACCCGACATATTTTTGATACAGATAGGCATGGTAATAGGTGTTGGAATAAACCGATGGCGGCAGGAAAGGATTTTCGCTGTAAAATTTTTTCATGAAATCAATGGAGTTGGGCTCTTGCGCCAAAAGAAAAAACCAGAATAGGCTGCCCGTTGGTCCATCTTGCAGACGGTTTTTAAGCTCCCTTTTTACAATCTTATCTTTGGATGTTGTTCTATCCATAATCTGAACGGTATCCGGAGCACCAAATTTTTCATAATACCGATTTAAAAATTCGACGAATTTTTCATATTGTTTTGGATCCCCCTCGGCGATTTCTTTGACCCGCAAACGCACGTCCATCAGCTCTGTTTTTGGAAACACTTTTACAATAAACCGCTGCAACTTTCCTCTTCGCTCCAAAGAGACCCAAAAGTTTTTATCATTCTCTGATTTCTTTTTTTGATCGAGATAAACCGCCAGCTGATCCAAAGAGACCGGTTCTTGCAGAATCTCCGTATAACGTTTGATAAAAGGAATCATGTCGGCATGATCGCTGAACAAAACCAGATTTTGAAGAGAGGCCGCCATGCTTTTTCGGTCAGGGAACACTTTGTTGAATGCATTTTGGATAGGATGAATGTCGGGCAAGCGGAAGGAATCTGGAAAAGCCGCTATGAATTCTTTGATAAAAGCAATGACCTGATCCGCATTGCGTTTTTTTAAAACTGCGGCCCATTCACGAACCTCTTCTCTTGAGGTACAAAAGTTGACATCGAGCCAACTGGAAAATTCTTTGGGCTGACACACCTGTGGCGTTGAGGGAGAGTCTCTGAAACCGACCATCTCCTCCGAAGTGAACCGATATTTAAAGGTGGTCTCCAAAAAGGAGATGAGCTTGCCCAATTCCCCATTTAACGGGCCGTGCATCACTTTTTGGGAGGCCTCATAACGATCAACGGGCTTTTTTCCCTGCGGCACCTCACTACGAAAAGGGTCGTCGCTGATGATTTGGCCTGGCACCGGCTTAGGTGCCTGCCGGATACGATTTATGGGATGTCCCCCCATGATGAAACGGTCTTTCTCCCCCTATTATACTTATCGGCAATTTTCTAAAAAAGTTGCTTACAAAAATTGACATTTCAAGAATTGACAAACTTAGGCTCTTGCCTCATTTTAGGCGCCACTATGACTGTAGCAGAATATCTTTTCATCGCCTTTCCGGCCATTTTCGTCATCCTGAATCCCTTTTCGGCGGCTTCTTCTTTTCTTATCCTCACCACCGGTAACGATGAACGGTCCAAAAACGACATCGCCAAAAGGGCCTGCATCACCGCCTTTTTTGTTTTGATTGTTTTCGCCATCGCAGGCCACTTCATTTTCAACATGTTCAACATCACCATCTCGGCTTTTCGGATTGCCGGCGGCATCATCATGTTCACCATCGGTCTTTCAATGCTCCAACTCCAACCCCAACGCATCAAACAGACCGAAGAAGAGATGGAAGAGAGTCTTCATAAAACCGATGTCGCCATTGTCCCTCTGGGGATTCCCTTGTTGAGCGGGCCGGGGGCCATCACCACTGTCATGGTCTTGATGACCGAAATTGACAAAACATCTCTTCTGATCGGCATAATGCAGATGGCATGTCTGGTTTTAAGCTGTGCTTTAAGTCTGGTTTTGATTTATTACATTCTGACCCACTCGGGAAAAATGCTGGATATTTTGAAGGTGACCGGCGTTGGCGTGATGACGCGCATCATGGGTCTGATACTCACCGTGATCGCCACCCAGTTTGTTATTAATGGAGTGAAGGATTTGTTGCCGGAGTTTGCAAAACTTCTGTCCCACTCGTGATCACCAAGACGTGATTTTTGTAGACCTCCACAAAACCACCCCCGATGGATAAACTTTCTCCCGATTTGGATCCGCCGGAGCGATAGGTCAACTTGCCCGCTTTCAAGGTGGCGGTCATCGCGGCGTGCGTCGGCAGAATGGTCATCTCCCCTTCTGTGCCGGGGAGTGTGACCGAATCGGCCTCCTGCTCCAAAATCAATTTTTCGGGTGTGACTATTTTTAGTTTCATGTTTTGTCTTAGCTCGCCGCCAGTTTTTCTCCCTTGGCAATCGCTTCTTCGATGGTGCCCACCATATAAAATGCCTGTTCGGGGAGATCATCATATTTACCGGCACACAATTCCTTGAAACTGCGAACCGTGTCGGTCAATTTTACATATTTTCCCTCAAGACCGGTGAACTGCGCCGCCACAAAAAATGGTTGCGACAGAAAGCGCTGAATCTTTCTCGCCCTGGCCACGCTCAACTTGTCCTCTTCAGACAATTCATCCATACCCAAGATGGCGATAATATCCTGAAGATCTTTATATCTCTGCAGAATTCTCTGAACCTCGCGCGCGACCTGGTAGTGTTCTTCCCCAATCACTTCCGGCGTCAGGATGCGGGAGGTGGAATCGAGAGGATCGACCGCCGGATAAATTCCAAGCTCCGCAATCTGCCGCGACAACACGGTCGTTGCATCCAAATGGGCAAAGGCGGTGGCGGGAGCCGGGTCGGTCAAATCGTCGGCGGGCACATAAATAGCCTGCACCGAGGTGATCGATCCATTTTTGGTGGTGGTGATCCGCTCCTGCAATTCACCCATTTCGGTGGCCAAGGTCGGTTGATATCCCACGGCAGAAGGCATGCGTCCGAGCAAAGCCGAGACTTCGGACCCGGCCTGTGTGAAACGGAAAATGTTGTC
>JAUSII010000024.1 GCA_030648035.1 Deltaproteobacteria bacterium
AGCAGGCGCGCCGCCGCGATCGGCAGGTTCGGCGTTTCCATGAATTGCCTGGCCTCGCCGTCGTTCATCAGGACGATATCGACTTTCTTGATGACTTCATGCAGGACCTCTCGTTTGCTCTCGATCCAATAATTCATAGTATCCATCGCCACCAGTTTGGGATTCTGCACCTGCTCCAGAACATTGAATTGCAGTTCGGGATCGATGTTGGCCAGAAAAACATAAGGGGCGTTTCTGAAGTTTTGCGGAAGGATCGGTTTGAATTGCGCAAATACATTGAGATGCGTCTCGAGGGTTTCTGCTTCGTTCAGGTCAAAGCCATATCGGCCCTTCCAGTGAAACGTTTTTCCATCGGTGTCGACTTGAAGACCCGAGAGATCGACACCACGATCTTTTAGAAAAGAAATTTCGGAGTGATTAAAGTCATTGCCGACAACCCCCACCAACTGGACCGGAGCATAAAAAGAGGCCGAAGCCGAAAAGTGTGTGGCCGCTCCGCCCAAAACCCGGTCCTTTTTTCCAAAAGGGGTTTCCAAATCGTCATACGCCACAGACCCAACAACCAGAATGCTCATAGCTTTTCCTTTCCAAGCGGGGGGAGAAAAGACGATTTTTGGGACGGTGTCAATGGGCAAATGCATAAGCAGGCTGTCTTGTTGCGAATTTGGGGTAAATATCGTATTTTTCTCACCTTATGATTTTGGCTTCTCGTTCGCAGATCAAAAAAGCGCGCCGGGTGGTGGTGAAGGTGGGGAGTTCTGTGCTGATGAAAAAATCTGGCGGGTTTTCTCCGGTCGTTTTTAAAAATTTGGCGCGGCAGATTGATGCGCTGGTTCGTTCGGGCAAAGAGGTGGTGTTGGTCTCTTCAGGGGCGATTGCCGCCGGGATGCAGAAGTTGAAAATAAAAAAACGTCCACAGCTGATTCGCAAAAAACAGGCGTTGGCGGCACTCGGACAAACGGCGCTGATGCACGAGTATGAGAAAGTTTTTGGCCGACTCAAAAGAAAAGTGGCGCAGGTTCTGCTCACGCGCGAGGATCTGGATGACCGGCGCCGATTTTTGAATGCGCGGCAGGCTATTTCAGAACTGCTACGATTGAAGGCCGTCCCCATCATCAACGAAAATGACACCGTGGCGGTGGAGGAGATTCAGGTGGGTGACAACGACAATCTCTCTGCGTTGGTGACAAATCTTGTCGAAGCCGACCTTTTGATTCTGCTCACCGACATCGACGGCGTCTATACGGCCGACCCCTGGTTAAACAAAACAGCAAGACGAGTGCCGATCATCAGCAATATCGACAAGACAGTGCATGGTTTTGCCGGTAACACGCGCGCGGCCAAGAGCACGGGCGGCATGATTACCAAACTTGAGGCGGCTGAAAAGGCGGCCCGCTTCGGTGTGGCGACGGTGATTGCAAAAGGCCACGGCAAAAATATTTTGAAAAGTATTCTGGATGGAAAAGATTGCGGCACGTTTGTTCAGCCCAAGGGGAGAAAATGAAAGAGGCGGCCATTGTGATGTTGGCCAAACGGGCCAAAGCGGCGAGTGCCAAAGTGGCGGCGCTCGATTCCAAGATAAAGAATCTCCTTCTTCTTAAGATGGCCAAAGCCCTTTTGTCATCGGAGAAAAAAATTCTTGAGGCCAACAGACTCGATGTTATTGCCGCGCAGAAAAATAATTTTGCCCCCGCCTTTATCGATCGCCTGACTCTAACTCCCAAACGTCTGCGAGAGATGGCAAAAAGTCTCAAGGCCATCACCCGACTCTCCGACCCGGTCGGAAAAAAAACGGCCCATTGGAAAACACCTGCGGGCTTGGGCGTTGAGAAAGTGCGCATCCCTCTTGGGGTCATCGGCATGATTTATGAATCGCGCCCTGATGTGACGGTCGACACGGCGGCGTTGTGCCTCAAATCGGGAAACACCGTTATTTTGAGGGGCGGCTCGGAGGCGTGGCACTCGAACAAAATATTAAGCGACATCTTGCGTGGGGTGCTCAAAAAAAACGGCGTCAATCCCGACATCATTCAGCTTATGCCCCCCGGTCATGCGGCGGTCAAAATTATTCTGGAACAGGATAAATATATCGATCTGATCATCCCGCGCGGGGGCGAGAGTCTGATGAAGATGGTTCGGGGCCTTTCCAAAATTCCGGTCATTCGTCACGACAAGGGGGTTTGCCACATTTTTGTCGACCGCGACGCCGATTTGAAAATGGCAGAGACTATTTGCCTCAATGCAAAAGTCCAGCGCCCCGGCACCTGCAACGCGATGGAATGTCTGCTGGTCGATCAAAAAATTGCGACACAATTTCTGCCGTCGCTTCTCAAGAAATTTAAAAATTTTGGGGTAAAAGTCCGCCGAAGTTCAAAAGATTGGGGAAAAGAATTTCTCGACTTGGAGCTGGCCCTTCGTGTGGTTCCCAATATCGATGCGGCCATGGATCATATTCAGAAATATGGTTCGTTGCACACCGAATCGATCATCACGCAGAATAAAAAACATGCGGAAAAATTTTTGAAAAATGTTTTGGCCTCGGTGGTGATGGTTAATGCCTCCACGCGTCTCAATGACGGCTTTCAACTGGGATTGGGCTCTGAAGTCGGCATCTCCACCACCAAACTGCACGCCTTTGGCCCGATGGGTCTGGAAGAGTTGACAACGACGAAGTTTGTGGTGAGGGGGCAGGGTCAAATAAGAAGATAGATCAGGAAACAGGCGTTTTTAATCCGTTCAATTCATAAACAACGACCGATTCTGTTTTTCCTTTCACCTGCACCGGTCCTATTTTTCTGGCCTGCACTTTATTCTCAATAATCTTGAACGTCGCCTCGCTGATCAAAATTTGTGTGCCGTAATCTTTGTTCAACCCTTCAATGCGCGAGGCTAGATTCACCGCATCGCCGATGACAGTATAGTTGAAGCGCTTGGCGGAACCCATGTTCCCAACCACCATCAGGCCGGTGTGAATGCCGATGCCAATTTCCAGCCCTTCAATCCCGTATTTTTCGCACCACTCCTTGCGACGCCGATGGAGGCAATCGGCCATTTCCAGCGCGGTGAGACTTGCGCGCAGAGCGTGATCTTTTTGCGGCAGTGGGGCTCCGAAGACCGCCATGATGGCATCCCCCATATATTTGTCGAGAGTCCCTTCATATTTGAAAACCACATCGGTCATTTCGGTGAAATAGTCGTTCAACAATTGCACCAGCTTTTCCGGAGGGAGTTTTTCAGATTTGGTGGTGAAACCGCGTATGTCGGAAAATAAAACCGTCAGCTCTTTGCGCTCTCCTCCCAGCTTCAGTTGTTCGGGATGCTCCAATAAAGTTTTGATGACCGAGGGGCTCAAATAAAACTGGAATGTTTTTCTGATTTTGCGCCGCTCCCTCTCTTCGATAAAATAATGATAAACCGTGATGCCGCCATAAACCAGAAAGGCGTTGAGTTCCGGCCTGAAATTATAAATGAGCAGATGTTGCTTCAAAAATAGAAGATAGCCGCCGAAGGCCAGCCCGATGACAAAGACAAGGAAAATGAGAAAACCGGTCAGGGGCTTGAATCTGGGAAGGAGCAGTCCCAAAAACAGCCCGGCAAAAATAACAAGACCAAATGAGAGGGCCCGTGAGGTCGCATCGGAGACAAGAAAATCGCCGGTCAAAATGTTGTCGATGATGTTGGCCGATATTTCCAATCCCGGATAGTTCGCATCCATCGGCGTCACCCGCATGTCATAGATGCCTATCGCGGTGGCGCCAATCAGAACAATTTTGTTTTTCAACTTTTCTGCAGGGATTTTTTCTTCCAAAACATCCACAGCGCTGATGTGCGAAAATGTTTTTGCGGGGCCGCGATAGTTGATGAAAAAATCACCAGAGGCAGACAACGGCACTTTGGTGTCTCCCAGGGCCAATCCCCCAAGAGAACCCTCATTGTTAAAAAGAGGGATGGGCGAGAATCCTTTTGCAAAGCTGGCAATCTGGAGAGCCAAAGAGGGATAAACGTTTTCTTTGTAGAATAACAGGAGCGATCCGGAGCGAATGGCCCCATCGGCATCCTGAAAAATATTGAAAAATCCCTGTCGGTCCCCTTTGAGACTTTTTGAAATTTCCGGGACGTTTGTTTGCACGCCAAAGACCCCCCGGCCAGAGTCCTCCAGTTGTCTGGAAGAGGCCGATATGCGGGAGGGAAAAATAGTCTGGTCGTTTTCCAGAATTTCTTTTGCTCCCAGTTTTGCATCGGTCGCCTCTTCGGGTGTGAGGTAGAAAAAATATCCCAAGAAGGCCTGCGGCAATTTCTGAAAGGCCTGGGCCAGACTGGAATCTTCCGGCGTTGTTTCAGAAAAGGTGATGTCAAAACCGGCTGTCTTGACCTCATACTGGGCCAGTTTTTCAACAAGTTGGGCCATGGTGCTCCGCGGCCATGGCCAGCGGCCAAGGGCGTTGATACTTTTTTCATCAATCGTTACCAGGACGATATCTTCATTGTGGGGAAGAGGGCCGCGCAGGCGGAAGTAACTGTCGATAATTTTAAAATCAACCGCATTAAAAAAAACGGGAAATAAAAAACCTGAGGCAAGAGAGAGAAGGGTAATGCCGCAGGCGATAGCAAAAGTTTTTTTCATGCAGATAGATTATTGCGGAAAAGTGATCACAATACTGGACTGATCCGCGGCGGCGGCGTCAACAGTGGCTCCCCCACCGGGAGCAACTTCTATGCCGCTCGTTGCGACAGAAGCCGGATTATTATTGAAATACATGTTCGTACTTCCTGTTGAAGTATAGAACAGTGTCACATTCACCGGGGCTGCTACTGTTGTTGATGTTGTCTGGGTGGGGGTGGGGGTTGGAGTGGTAGAGGAGGAAGATCCCTCATTTCTTGCGTCTTCAACCACCTGGGTTCCGGCACTGACGGTTGTCGTTTGTTCTGACGAGGTAAGCTTTGTGACAACGGAAGAGGTCGCCCCCATCGAAATGTCATATGATTTTTGCAATTCTTCCGGATTGGGAATGGGAGAAATTTTTGTCGGCGGTTTGTCTTTCAAAATTTCTGTGTAGGTCCCTTCTGTCAGTTTGGTCGGTTTTTCCGGATCATTAACATTGTACGCATCGAAGGTTCCGGAAAAACAGAAGAACTTTGTCGCGTCGAAGGTGACGCTAGCCGCGGCATCTGTGCCACGGATGCCGGCCACCGCATTGGGAGTTTTGATTTTTACCTGTTCACTCTCACCGAAAAATCGTCCCACGACGGTGCGAATTTTACCAGAGACGACATTGAAAACGGTCTTTCTTTTTCTGGCCTCGGGTTCGAAGAGGAAATCGGAGATGATTGCTTTTGAATTTTCCTTCACGGTCAAAAGGGTGTCGTCATGAAAAAGGATCTTCACGCTTCCGTTGGATTTTGTTTGAATGGTGTCTCCCAGATAGATGGATTGCTTGAACTTGGGAGGGGCAGGGGCCTTTTTGCCGCTGGTGATGAGAGATCTGCCCGAAAAATCGACAACCTCACCGGCTGGCTCGGCACCAAAGGCAGGGAGGGTGATCAGCATCAGCAAAAAAACGCGTGCAAGGAATTTTCTCATAATTTTCAAAACTGCGTCGAAACCGTAAATCCAACCAACTGCCTCTTGTAAGTATAATGCGGAATATTGGAATCATTCAATGCATATGTGTAAGAACAAGCCAGCGTCATATGGGGAATAATCTCCCTGGAGAGGACCCCCCCTCCAACAACACTGAAATCACTACGGGTTACGCCATAAATGGAATCCTGATGAAAAAATTTCCTCAGGGGGATAATGTCGGCCAGAGCGGAAATATTCAACTTCCATGGAAGAGGGGAATTAAGCAGGAACATGATGCGGTGGGAGTAATAGTCCCAATCGTTTCCGACTGAATAGTTGCGGGCATATTCGTAGCCCAGCTTCAGATAGCGGTCGCGATTCTGAAAAAAGTAATATTGTTCCAACCCGCCTGCCGGTCGTGTGGCATCGCGATCCTGTTGTGGCGTGGACGGGGCGGCAAAAAAATCGTCCCGACGAATATCTCCATAAAAAGTCGTCATCCAGTTTTTGCCCCAGGCATAATCGAGCATTGGGGACCCTTCCCCGGTTTGCGAATATCTGGCGGCTCCCAGGGTGACCAGCGTGTAGCTCATCGGGAGTCTTAATTGGGCCTCATCTGAAAATTTGTAGATAACGTTGCTGGCGCCGATGTGTCTGCCGTAATTAAATCGATTGTCATCGACATTTATGTTGGCATAAGCGCTCTGATAACCCGAATACTGGACAAACCATTTGACAGCCTCTTTTTGAAAAACAAGATAGGAAATATCGAGGGAGGCGGTTCCCATGATATCGTCCTGGTTGCTACTGAAGTCGGCCAAATCTTCATCATCCGGATCAAAAGTGACGTTGCTATCATAAAAGAAGGAGGTTGCCGCACGGATGTTCCATTTTTTTCCGACCAAGAGGGATCCTTCGCCGTATTGTGTCTCCGAAATGGTCCCGGCATTGATATTGTCGAGCCATTGCATCGAGGTCTCTGCCAGTTCCGATTGGGGATAGAGATCCTTCACTTTTTTGAGAGTTGCCTTGGATTCTTCTTTTTGTCCTGCGTAATATTTGGAGAGCCCCAGATAGAAGAGGGGTGAGGGATCTTTTTTATTGGCCTCCACCGCTTTGGCAAGCCAGATGGCGGCCTCTGAATATTGCTTCTGACGAAATAGGCTCATCCCATAATCGGGATAGGCTTGAGTGTATTCGGGATGTTTATCGAGAAGCTCTTTGAAATATTTGTTGGCTTCTGAATAGTGATTGAGTTTGAAATGGGTGATGGCCAAAAGATAAATATGATCCGGATTGGAAGGGTTTATCTTGTAGGCATTTTCAAAAAGGGGGAGGGCTTTGTTATATTTGCCATCTGAAAAAACGACAATTCCCTTGGAAAAACTTATGGGAGCTTCGGCGGCGGCGTGCGCCATTTGGGTGGAGAGAGATAATAACAGAAGCAAAAAAAAGAGTTTTTTCCCCATAAGTCCACCACTTTTAGCACGTTATAAAAGGGGGAACAATCAGAAAATGCCAAGAATATCTTTGGCTTCGTCAGTGGCCATGGTTCTCGGATCCCACGGGGGTGAGAAAGTGATTTCAACCTGGACGCTTTTGACTTCCGGCAGTGCGGCGACAACCATGTGGGTCTGTCGTTGAATCTCCGGACCAAAAGGACAGCCGGGACTGGTGAGTGTCATGCGCACATTGACATGGCCCGTCTCTTCATTTCTGTCGATCCCGTAGATCAACCCCAGATTGAGAATGTCGACATGAATTTCCGGGTCGATCACCGATTTTAAAGCGTCACGAATCTGTTCTTCAGCGGGAAGTGCCATGATTTTCTCCTTGTGGGCTTCATGCCGACCTTCTTCACCCAAGTCAAGACCTTCTCCACATTGTCTTCAATCTGAACACCTGCTTTTTGCGTCACTTCGTCTTCGAGGGCGATATCAAAATCATCTGCGCCAAAGCGAAGCGCCAAAGCTCCCGCCTCTCCCTGCGTGAGAATGGAGGCGCGAATCCGGTCGATGTTGTCGAGATAGAGTCGTGAGACGGCCATCGTTCTCAAATAATCTTCGTTGGGGGTAACGTTGCCGCCCAGTGCTGTGTTAGCCGACTGGTAGGTCCAGCAGAGGAAGCTGGCAAAACCGTTTGTCTTGTCCTGCAGTTCGCGAACGCGACGGAGATGTTCCACTCTCGCTTCAAAAGGTTCTCCAAAGCCGATCACCATCGTGGCGGTGGTTCCAAAACCCAACTTCTGTGCTGTCTCCATCGTCTCCATATATTGTTCAACAGAATATTTTTTGGGAGAGAGCTTTTTGCGCCACTCCGGTGTCAGAATTTCTGCGCCGCCGCCGGGAATCCACCGGAGCCCCGATTCTTTCAATCTTTCCAAAGCTTGAGAGAGAGGGATTTTGGAATTTCTGGCGATAAAAAGAACTTCCACCGATGTCGGGCCATAAATTTCAATCGCGTCACCATAACGCTCCCGCACTTGCTTAAAAAGATTTTCGTAGTGGTCAATTTTGAGCGCCGGGTTGAAGCCGCCTTCCATGGCGACCAGGCTTCCTCCCTTTGCAATCAGTTCGTCGATTTTTTTAAAGATCTGTTCTGTGCTCAAAACATAACCCTCTTTGTCGCCGGGTCTGCGATAGAAGGCGCAATATTTGCAATCGGCCACGCAGATGTTGGTGTAACTCACGATGCGCATGATGAGATAAGTCGCTTCGTTATCCGGCACAATTTTGCAACGCGCGGCATGTGCCATCTGCTGAAGCTCTGCAAGCGGAGCATCGTGAAAGAGTTGGAGGGCCATGGAGTCGGTGAGTCGGGTCATAGGGGGAAGCCATACTTGCCATTTTTTGTTGAAGCAAGTAAATTGAGGGACATCCAAAAAAAGGGGGCATCATGAAAAAAGGAATTGTGGCGGGATTGGCAAGTCTGTTGTTGTTGGCGGGGTCATCTGCTTTTGCAGAGGAGCCGGCGATGGGGCCGTGCAAAGCCGACATGCAAAAGTTATGCGCTGGTGTAGAGCCTGGACATGGCAGAGTCTGGGACTGTCTGAAACAACACAAAGATCATGTCAGCCCGGCATGCAAAGAAAAAATTGAACATAAGAAAGAGATGGTCAAAGAAAAAGCGGACGCTTGCAATGCCGATCGCGAAAAATTCTGCAAAGATGTGAAGCCGGGGAAGGGGCACATTCACAAGTGTCTGAAAAAGCACGATTCAGAACTCTCGCCCGAATGCAAAGCAATGTGCGATGGCAAAAAAGAGGATTGAATTTCTCCAAATATGAAACAAAAACCCCGCTTAAACAGGCGGGGTTTTTTTATGAATTGCAATTGCTTCAAATCCGTCGCCGGGGTGCATTGTTTCCGACATGCATTCTCTTCATCTTCAATATATTAGCTCAAGGCCTGGCACGCCGTTTGCTTTATGTCTGGGGTAACGGGCTGAGATATGGATTGACTTAAAGTCATCAATTGATATAATGGCAAATAATGACGATATACGGTCTAAACGGCTGGATAAAACGGAGTTGTGTCGTTGTCACCGCTTGGAGGAAAAAAATATGAAATGCGTTATGTGTGACAATAAAAAAGAGCTGAAAAAGTCACAGGCCACAATCAAATATAAAGAGTGTGGCCTTGATAACGTAACACTTCATGGTGTCGAATGTCACAGATGTGACCAATGTGGAGAAGAGTATTATGGATTTGGAGATCAAGAACAGCTTCATTCCCTTATCGCAAAGGCTTTGGTTTTGAAAAAAGGAATTTTAAATGGAAAAGAGTTGAGATTTTTAAGAACATTTCTCGGTTTGTCTGGTGCCATGTTTGCAACACGTGTGGCGGTGGCAAAGGAAACAATATCAAGATTCGAGACAGGCAGCAGACCCATCAGCAAGACCTTTGATGTTCTGGTGAAGTCCCTTGTAGCCAACAAACTTCCCGATCGTGATTATGACTTTCATGACCATTGGTTGAAACAGCAAGGCAAGAATTTCAAACTTATAGAGCTTAATGCAGAAAAAGATGGGTGGCACCTCAAGCTGGCGGCATGAAAAGAATCACAAATCGAGTTTGAAATCGATAAAAGTGCTCATTTTTTCTCTAAAGAGTTTTGTTTTTCGTTCGACCTCCATAAAGCCGAAGCGCTGCCAGAACCGGAGCGCAGATTTATTTTGTTCCACCACAGAAAGGATGATAGTGGCGGCCTGGTTTTCTTTGAGAGCCGTTTTTAAAAATTCGATAATTTCTTTTCCAATCCCCTTGTTTCGGAATGCAGGATCAATGAGAAGCAGTCCGACAAACCACATTTTATCTTTCTTGTAATTTTCAATAAGATCCAAAACGGAAATCAGAATATTTTGGTCGGAATAAAATCCAAAAACATATTTGTCCTTTAAAGTTCTCCCTTCTGGAATTTTTGAAAGGAGTTCCTGGGCCGCTGTGGAAGGAGGCGTTTTTCCTTCTATCAGAAGAAACATATCCTCGCAGCATTCCATCAATAATTGGAGTTCTGGCTCATCTTCCTTTGATAATTTTTTGGAAGGATATCCGTCAAAATCAGAAAACAGATTTGTCATGAAAAGCCTCTCCGGTTACCCCGCTTTTCAGCGGAACATCCGGAGAGGGAGGGATTTGAACCCTCGATACATCTTTTGGACGTATGCAGGTTTAGCAAACCTGTGCCTTCAGCCGCTCGGCCACCTCTCCAATTCGCTCGCACTGGCAAAGCCAGATGCTCGCTAAAGTCAGGGGGAGCGTCTTGACGCTCCTCCCTGACAACCCCCATCGCTATCCATAAAAATTTGCTGACTCAAATTTTACAACCCGCCCTTCGTAATTCGTTCTTCGTTAAAGGGCAAGGGGATTTCTAGCGTGTCATTGCCGTTGCTCCCAAATAAGTCTGCAGGGCTTTTGGGATGGCGATGCTTCCGTCTTTTTGCTGGCACTGTTCCAGAATGGCGATGAGGGTGCGGCCCACGGCTAAGCCGGAGCCGTTGAGCGTGTGGACAAACTGCGGCTTTCCCGATTGTCCCTTGAAGCGGATGTTGGCGCGTCGGGCCTGAAAGTCTTCGCAGTTACTGCAGGAAGAAATTTCGCGAAAGGCATTTTGCCCGGGCAACCAGACTTCGATGTCATATGTCTTGGCGGCGGAAAAACCGATGTCGCCGGTGCAGAGTGTGATCACGCGATAGTGGAGCCCCAGTTTTTGCAAAACTTTTTCGGCGTGGCCCGTTAATTCTTCCAGCGCTTCATAAGAATGATCGGGGTGGGCGAACTTGACCAACTCCACTTTGTTGAACTGGTGCTGGCGAATCAGGCCCTTCACATCTTTTCCGTAGGAGCCAGCTTCCGCACGAAAGCAGGGGGTATAGGCTGTCAGAGAAATGGGGAGATCTTCCTCTTTCAAAGTTTCATCCTGATACAAATTGGTGAGGGGCACTTCGGCGGTCGGCACCAGATAATAACCGGCGGTGGTTTTGAAAAGATCTTCCTCAAATTTTGGGAGCTGTCCCGTTCCGGTCAGGGCTTTTGCGTTGACCATGAACGGGGGCAACACCTCCGTATACGCGTGCTCGCTCGTGTGCAGGTCGAGCATGAAGTTAATCAACGCCCTCTCCAACTTGGCGCCCATCCCCTTCAGCACGGCAAAGCGACTTCCAGCCACCTTGGCGGCTCGCTCAAAATCGAGAATCCCCAGCGCCTCTCCCAGATCGGTATGGTCTTTGGGAATAAAAGAAAATTCCGGCTTATTCCCCCAGACCCTTTCCACTCGGTTGTCTGCCGAAGTGTTGCCAACAGGAACGCTGGAATGTCTGTGATTGGGAACAAGCAGATGGGCCGACTGGAGGTTACCCTCCACGTCGGCCTGTTCTGCTTTAAGAATTTTTATGCGTTCGGCGACCACCTGCATCGCTTTCAGAAGAGAATCGGTCGACTGCCCCGATTTTTTGAGTGCGACAATCTCTTTGGAGACTTCGTTCTGCTTTGCGCGAAGCTGATCAAACTCTTTTTGTATCTCTTTACGTCTTTTGTCGAGCGCTTCAGCGTCCATTACTTCTTCAATTCTGCATCGATAATCTCTTTGAATTTTTCAAACGGCTGTGCGCCGGAGATCATGATGCCGTTGATAAAAAATGAAGGTGTTCCCGTTACGCCGACTTTGGCGGCGTCATCCATATCTTTCTGCACTTCGCTCGCATATTTGTTGCTGTCGAGGCACTCATCAAACTGTTTTGTGTCGAGACCGAGCCCTTTGGCATAGGCTTTCAACTTGTCAGGCTTCAAAGCGGTCTGGCTCTCAAAAAGAAGTTTGTTGTATTCCCAATATTTTCCCTGCTCTTTTGCGCAATCAGAGGCGACGTGCGCCGCAAAAGCATCTTGATGAAAGCTCAATGGAAAATCGCGGAAGACATATCTCACCTTGTCTTTATATGTTTCGAGAACCTTGGTTATTGTGGCCCGGGCTCTTCCGCAGAAAGGACATTGATAATCGGAGAATTCAACGATGGTTACTTTCGCATTTTCGGGGCCGATCACAGAATCGTCATCGACCGACACCACCACTTTTTGCACCGGCGGGCTGACCAGTTTGTTTTCAATCTTGGTTTCTTGCTTTAACTTGGCCAAAAACTGATCTTTGACGACGTTTTTGCGATTTTGCTTCAAGAATCCGGCGATTTGACCCTTTACCGCGTCAAAATTATCACCGAATCTCTCTTTATTGGATTCATAGACTGCTTTGATTTCTTCATCGGTTGGCTCGGTCACTTTGGAATCAACCTCTTCTTTCATCATGGCATCGACCGTGATCCCTTTTTTGGCGGCGGCCTGTTCCAGAATTCTGGTTTCGATGAGGTTATCGAGTGCGTTTTTGCGCATTGAATAAATCTGCTGGGCGATTCTTCCACCGCCGGAGCTGTCGAGTTCATCGTTGTAGATCGGTTTGCCATCGATGACTGCGGCAACCTGATTGTTGGAAGAAGGACAGGCGGTAAAGCCCAAAGAAGCGACTGCACATAACACTAAAAAATATTTTTTCATTTTCTACCCCCAAGTGAAACGCGACATTAAAGAATCAGACATCATAATACAAGCTGAATTCATAAGGCACGGGACGCAAACGGACCGGATTGACCTCATTTTCCATTTTATATTCAATCCAGGTATCGATCACATCTTTTGTGAAGACATCCCCCTTCAGAAGAAACTCGTAATCTTTTTGCAGATGTTGAATCGCTTCTTCCAATGAAGCCGGAACGGTTGGAACCTCTTTTTGCTCTTCGGCCGTCAGCGTGTAGGTGTTTTTTTCCATCGGTGCGCCCGGGTCCAATTTGTTTTCAATCCCGTCGAGACCCGCCATCAGCATCGCCGGAAAGGCGAGATACGGATTGCAGGAAGGGTCGGGTGTGCGAAATTCAACCCGCTTCGACTTGGGACTCTTTGAATACATCGGTATGCGGATCGCCGCCGAGCGGTTTCGGCAGGAATAGGCCAGGTTGACCGGAGCTTCATAACCGGGAACAAGGCGACGGTAAGAATTGGTCGTGGGACAGCAGAGAGCCAACAGCGCGGGAGCATGTTTCAAAATGCCGCCGATAAAATGAAGCCCCATCTGCGAGAGGCCGCCGTAGCTGTCTCCGGCAAAAAGATTTTTTTCATCTTTCCAGATGCTGATGTGCGTGTGCATACCCGAGCCGTTGTCTCCGAAGAGGGGTTTGGGCATGAAGGTGGCCGTCTTGTTGTTTTTCTTGGCGACGTTCTTGACGATATATTTAAACCACATCAGGTTGTCGGCCATTTTGGTGAGTGGTGAAAAACGCATGTCGATTTCGGCCTGACCTGCGGTGGCGACCTCATGGTGCTGACATTCCACATGAATCCCCATCTGCTCCATGCACAAAACCATTTCAGTACGAATGTCCTGCTGTGAATCGAGCGGCGGAACCGGAAAATAGCCCTCTTTATAGCGGGGCTTGTAGCCCAGGTTGGGGCCTTCGTCTTTGCCGCTGTTCCAGTGCCCTTCCGCCGAATCGATAAAATAAAAACCCTGATTGACCGATTGGTCGAACTGGATGTTGTCGAAGATAAAAAACTCGGCTTCGGGACCAAAATAGGAGGTGTCGCCGATGCCGGTCGATTGGAGATATTTTTCCGCCTTTTGCGCGATGTAACGTGGGTCTTTGTTGTAATTTTCGTGGGTCAGCGGGTCATAAATATTGCAGATCATGCTCAACGTCGGAACGGTATAAAATGGATCGATGACCGCGCTCTCCGGATTTGCCTTGATGATCATGTCGGAGGCGTTGATCGGCATCCAGCCGCGAAGCGAAGAGCCGTCAAAACCAAAGCCCTCTTTGAAAGAATCTTCGCTCAATTCCCTGACCGGCACCGAAAAATGGTGCCAGATTCCCAAAAAATCGATGAATTTAAAATCGACCATCTTGGCCCCTTTTTCTTTGGCCAGGGCCAGCACGTTTTGCGGTGTCATTCAACTCTCCTCTCGTGAAATATAAATTTTGCCTAACATGTGGCCAAAACCGTGTCCAACGTAAATTTAACGGTTTAACCCTTTTTGCCACGCGAGAGTTTTTTGCAAACCTTCTTTGATGGAGACCGTCGGTTTCCAACCCAATATTTTTTTGGCAAGGGAGGCATCGAGGGAACTTTTTTGAATTTCTCCGGCCCGTTTCGGTTCGTATTGCGGTTGGCCCTTGAACCCCGTCTCTTTTTTCAAAATTTCGAAGAGTGTATTGACGCTGGTGGTGACGCCGCTTCCGATATTGATGGTTTTGTCGGGGGGGCAGTCGAGAGCTTTGAGGTTGGCCTGGGCCACATCGCCCACATACACATAATCGCGAAGCTGTTTGCCATCGCCAAAAATGAGAGGGCTCTTGTTCTCCAGCATGGAATGAATATAGATCGCCACCACGCCCGCTTCTCCAAATGGGTTTTGCCGTGGGCCATAAACATTGGCGTAGCGCAAAATGGTGTAGTTGAGTTTGTAGAGGTGGGCATAGAGCCGAATGTAGAGTTCCAGCGCATATTTCGAAACACCATAGTGGCTGAAGGGGTCGACGCTGAAATCTTCTGTCGGCGAATTCTGGAGCGTCTCTCCATATAAAGCACCACCTGTTCCGGAATAGATGATTTTGGAGACTTGTCTTTTCTGGCACAGTTCCAGAAGATTCAAACCCCCGATGATGTTGACCCTCGCATCCTGCCCGGGATTTGAGACCGAAATGCGCACATCGGCCTGCGCCGCCAGGTGATTGACGATTTCAACCTTCTCTTCGTCGAAGATTTTTTCAAGCGCCGAGGCGTCGCAAATATCGGCCTGATAAAATCTGGCTTTTGCCGGAACGTTTTCCCTCTTTCCGGTGGAGAGATTATCGACAATCACGACTTTGTGACCGGCATTCAGATAAGCCTCTGCAACATTGGACCCGATAAACCCCGCACCGCCGGTGATCAAAATTTTCATGGAGGGAAGCTCTATGCGAATTTGGAAAAAAGTAAATTGTTAAGAAATGTAAAAAGACACCGACAAAAGCTGCAAGCGCGGAAAAAAGGGTATTCGGGGACGCACCTCATTTTGGGTCGGACCCAAAATGGGTGCTCCGGTCTCGGCAATTTTGGCTTTATATCCCGTTTGTAAAATTGCCTCCGACAGGCCGCCTCATACCACTTTTTTCCACGCTTGCAGCTTTTGAGCACGTGTCTTTTAAACTATAAATTATTTAATTCGAAGTGCATCGGTGAAGGAAAGCGAGAGAAAGTCTTTGGGAGGATGTGCGCAGGTGATTTTTATCTTCCGGGGCCCAATCAATAAAAATCACCGAGGGCAAGCTGTCGGTGTCAAGGCCCAGCTTTGCTGGGCCGCGAAGCAAACTCGCAGAGTTTGCGGAGTTTAATCGACCGACCCAAACCGAACAGCGGCCTCCCAAAGACTTTCTCTCGCTTTCCGTTACAGTTGTCGATGAAGGTCGTCAACTTTTTGGCGATGCGGGTGTCAAAATGTTCTTGGATGACTGATTTATTATCCGATCTTGCAGGCCTGATTTTAAATATTCATCAAAAATTTCATGGAGTTGAGTTTTATTCAATCCTTTGATTTTTTGGCACAACATTTGCTCGTTTAACCGTCTGTCTGGGTTAAGGGGGATTCCAAAATGAAAGATGAATTCGAAGACCAATATCATTTCAAATTTGTGCGCCTGATTGCCGAAGGGGGAATGGGCAATATTTATGAAGCCATTCTCTACGGGGCGGAAGGGTTTGAAAAACGCGTGGCCATCAAAATGGTGCGCGAAGAATATTCCAGCGCCAAAGAATTTGTAAAACTTTTTATTGGAGAAGGAAAACTGGTGGCCGATTTGGTCCATCAAAATATTGTCCAGATTTACAAACTTGGGAAGGTGAACGGCAACTACTACATTGCGATGGAATATGTGCATGGCGTCAACTTGAGAGACCTGATGACCAAACACGAGGAATTGGGAACAAAGGTGCCGATCGACATTGGCGCCTTCATCATCAGCCGCGTCTGTCGAGGTCTTGAATATGCCCACGCCAAATGCGACCACGAAGGGCGTCCCCTCTCTGTTGTTCATCGCGATATCAACCCGAACAATCTGATGATCGCCACGGAGGGAGAGGTCAAAATCACCGATTTTGGCGTGGCGAAGGCGGCCAGTTTTATGGAGGACAAGGAGGGTTCTGTCATTATGGGCAAAGCTCCCTATATGTCACCCGAGCAGGCCAAGGGGCATGTCACCGATCGACGCTCCGATGTTTTTTCGCTGGGTGTGGTGATGTATGAGCTTCTGACCGGGAGAAGTCTTTTCAGTAACGGGGAAGATGTCAAGGCGGTGATGGAAAATGTCTGTCTGGCCCCCATTCCCGATCCGAGAGAATTTAATCCGGAGATTCCGGAAGATCTGGTGAAGATCATGTTGCGCTCTCTGGATCGCGATCTGGATAAACGCTATGCTGACGCGGGCAAGATGGGTTACGATCTTGAATATTTTATGTATCACAAGGGCTACGGCCCGACCATTCTCACGCTGGAAAAACATTTGAGACTTTTATTCCCAAAACTTTTTGTGCATCTCAAAAAAGAAAAAAGCAAAGAGCCAACGCTCGCCATATCAGCCCGCTGGTATCCTTGAATATTTATAGTAGGCCAAGAGAGTTGCCGAATCGTCCACTTTTCCGCTCGCAATCATCTGTTCCATTTTTTTGGTCGTCACGAATTTGAGTTCACGGTGTCCAAATTCCTCCATCTTGAAATTTTTTGCCTGTCTGCAATGTAGCGCCGCAAAGATTGCGATCCGTGCGGCCAGAACGCCGCCGTCGGGTGTGCTGAAACCCAGAAAAACAAGGTCTTTGGCGTTGCAGGTGAGCCCCGTTTCTTCTGTCAGTTCGCGTGAGGCCGATTTTTTTGTCGTCTCCCCTTTGTCGATAAAACCCCGGGGGACCTCCCAGCCAAAACCACCAAGCGCATGCCGGTAGATATGGAGCAGTGCAATCTTTCCCTTGAACACAGGGAGCACGGCCACGCCCGTCAGCATGTTTTTGTTTTTTCCCTTCGGGGCGGTTATAAAAAAATTGCGGATGATTTCGCCATCGGGAGATTGAATGTCATCCAGAAAAGTGGTGAAGAGACTGTTCTCACAGCCGATGCGCCTTTTTAAAAGTCTGAATTTTTTGGTCATAATGCGGAGGAGTCTTATTCCACAACTTTTTCAAAAATCATAGGCAACTTTTTTGGGTGGTTGCCGATAAGAATTCGATGGCTAACGATTTGACATCTTTGGGGCTCTCCACCCTTTTGGGCGGGGCCGGAACCTCGGTTGCTGCAGGGGAAGCGGCTGTTGCGGAAACGCTTGTTTCTACAGAGGTTTCTCCCTTTATCGCACAACCCGTGGATGCGTTTGTTTCTGTGCCATTGTTGGCGCCAGCGAAGCAGGACCGGGATTGCTTCGCTTCGCTCGCAGTGACAATGAGGTCTGCCCGCAGACTGAACGGTCATCCGGGGGCCAGCGGGCGTTTGGGTGAGACACCTGCTTCTCCCCGCGCGATTGATTTGAAAAATGTGAAGGGATGGGCCGAGGCGGCGTGTGCAAACTACACCGGGATGGACAAGACGGGCCGCATTCGAATTTTGAATCTGGCCCTGGCCCATCTTTGCCAAACTTTTAATCCCGAAAATGTGACCCTTGGAAAATCTCCCACCGCATCCAACATGAAGAGTGCCTTGAAGGCGGTTCTCAAAGAGAGTGATATCGCCCGCCCTTCTGATTCCGACATCGATGAATATATGGAGGCCTTTGCAGAGATGGTCCAGCTCGCCTCGCAAGAGTTGGGTCTCATTGGCGTCAGAGAGAGTGTCAAAAGAACAGGACCGCCCAAGGGAAAATTTAAACCCGAAACAATTTTGCGACAGGCCCAGGCGGCATTGAGTGTTCTTGAAGAATCCACTGCCCTGGCAGTTCTTTTTCCAAAAGGGGAGACGAGTGATGAGGCTATGAAGGTGGCCACAGAGGTTGAGGGGATCGCCGAAATTCTTCGCACTCCGGGCGTCGCTGTTTTGGAAGAAGAGCAGGAAATAATTCTGGAAGCGACGGAGAAAGTTTTTGAAGCGGCGATGGTTTTGAATGAACTCTACTTCAGAGACTTGGCTCTAGATCTGGACCGCACGCAGGCCGACTCGATTCTGGCAGAAATTTCTTCGGAGGCAGACAACCTGATCGCCAAAAACATCGCATCGGTGGCGGGCATTTCTGCAGAAACATTTAAAGAAGTTGTCCGGTTTTATGTCGAATATTGGCTGGCCAGTTTCAGGGGGAACCCGCCGCCGGTGCTGACCCTTTCACGCAAAGCGCTGGATGCCGCCGTCTTCCGGGTTTCCAAGACGGTGTCTGATGCAGATCGCCCCGTGTTCGAGCGCGAGGCGCGTCTGGTTATTTATGGTCTCGTCACCTGGGAGAGATTCAAGCGGCCCGATGAGAAAACATCGTCGGGTCGTTTTCAGCCGACACCGATCCGTCATGACGAAATTCTGCGGCTGATGGGGGAACACTCCCTCTGGCTGGAAATTTTTTATGAAGATCTGATCCGCAAAAAGAGTCTGGCGACCGCCAATATTTTTCATCAGCTCGTTTTCAAATATATTCGTTATCTTTATGCCATGCGCCGCGACCGCCTGAACGAACAATATCTGACCGATGAAGGGCTGGAGGCGGAGGTGGTGCGGCTGATGCTGGCGCAGTCGGATGACAAGAGTCTTTATTCCGATGACGCCCTCCATGCGTTGCGGGAATTTTTTTCAACACTCTCCACCAAAGAGTCGCCTCCGCTCTCTGATCTCAAAGCGGTCGGACGCGGTGTTATTGAAATCGCTTCGCAGACTGAAAAACATTTTGTCCCCTACAAAAAAGGAATGGGGTTGGGAGAATGGTTGGAAACTTTTCCATTTGATCTGTCGGAAAAATCACAGCGCGACGGGTTTGAAACGACCACCGGTATTCGTCTTCAGTCGGTGCGCAAATGGGGAAAAGTCCGCGATCTCAAAACATTGACCGATGTGGTGGCGCACGAGCCCGAAAATCATCATGTGATGTTGGAGGTCTACTATGCGCTGGACACTCTTTGCCAGAAACACGGCATGCGTGTCGACATCTGGGATTTTATGGCTGCCGTTTTTCCGGCGGTGGGCCAGATGCGCGAGGCGGCACTTTTGAGTCCCGACGGCAAAACGGCCGAGGTGGTCGTTCGTCAGCCGGGCGTGGTGGAAAATGTGGCGATTCATAATCAGAAGTATCAACGGTTGGCGGTGGGAATCCTGAAGGCGGGGCTTCCCGATCGTCCGTCGGTGATTGACCAACACGCTTCTCAAGGCGTGCAAAGGCCGATGTGGGACACGATGGAAATTATCGCGGCCTATATTTCGCGTCACGCCGGCGGCGGTGAAGAACATCAGAAACAGATTTATCATTATCTTATTTTGTTGCGATTGATCGATGTGATTCCGGAAGTGACTGAAATCAGGGATCTGACCGACACTGTTTTGTCCAATCACGACCGCGACATCGCCTCGTGCTATCAATTGCGCATTATTCCCGAAGATGAGCAGTTCACCTACGACGCCGCCGAAGACGAGATCGCCGCCAGCGCTCGTCGTTGGCCGGTCTCTGACATCAAGTCGGGTCGTTTTGATCGCAAGCTGGAAATATTGGATGGGCATTTGCGTGCCCTCGAATTTTTTGGCGGGGATCAGAAGCTGACTATGCCCTCGGGTGAAAGTGTCACGGTGGACGCATTAAAAGCGAAACTCAAAGATACATTTCAACAGCATAATCTTTTTCGCAGTGACCTGAATACTTTTGATTCGCCGCTCAAACAGGAGGGGTCGGCCGATTATCTCAAAAATTTGCGGAAGTTTTATCGTGAGCTCGATGTCGTTTTTAAACAGTGGCTGGTGATGAACCGTCAGCCTTCGGTGAAAGCGGTGGGCAAAATCTCCGTTCAATTTATGTTGGTGCCAAAAATCGGCGGCATCACGGTGGGGTTGATGAACGGCGACACCGTTTTTGTCGCGGCGAGTGACATTCTGGAGCTCTCTGAAAAAGAAAAATGGAGTGAAGAGAGAACCAGAGCTGTGTTCGATGTGCGACTCGCCACGGCAGAGCTCAAGCGTCAGGGAAATTTCAGCGAAGAAAATCTACGCAATATTTTTGAGACCGATGTTTCAGAGGCCTTGAGTGATTATCGTCGTTTGGAATTGCTCTCTTCCTCCAGCAAACCGACACTCGACGAATCCCATTTCATACAAGTTCTGCTCGGTAGAGAACCCCGCACCGTTCGCTCTCCAAAGGATTATTACGTCTATGTTGATGAATGGCGCGACGATTTGAGAAAGGCCTATCGCGACTTGGGGCTGGAAGCATTCATCGAAGAAGATCTCGCCGCCTGCCACCAATATTTTTTAAAAGTCCGCCACCCGCACCGCATCTATCGCGAAGATTTGTTGCCCCTTGAATCGGTTGAACGCCTCAAACATTTTTTCCCTTTCATCGGCATTCAAAATGAAACCGTCGCGCCGCTGGTTGTGCCCAAAGACAAACCGAGTCTTGAGATGCTGGTGGAAATGGCGCTCAAAGAATATATCGGCTCTCTGCCCGCGGCCGCCGAGTTGGGCGCCGAATTACCGGTGATCGATATGTTGCTCGCCGAAGTGGTCGACTTTTTGCTTTTGGAAAATGAACATGCCAGAGGGCATCGTGGACAATTGATCCGTGGCTTGAAGCATGCCGTCGCTGAACACAACAAGGCTCATGACAGGACAAGTTTGGAAAGACTCAAAGAAAAAAATCCGCCATTGCCCCTGCACGGTTTGTTGCGAAAAAGTTTGAAGGCCGACATCGTTCCAAAATTTTTTGAAAGCGGTGCTTACGCTGTGGACGAATGGCTCCAGCGCAATTTCAAAAAGACCCACATGATTGATGCGGCGGCACTCCAGCGCATAGCCACCCGCTATGTCTCCGACCGCCTTTTGAAAATATTGCCGCATCCGCTGGAAGATTCCATTCTGCGAGAAACCGAATCTCTGTTTGGGCCTTATCCCAAAATAAGAATGATGGCGGTGGAGACCTACACCATTTTGCTCAACCGCTATCTGCACGACTTGTCCGGATCTCTGTCGGAAGCGCGCACGCTGATTCTGGGAGAAATGGCGGACGCTGCCACCATTTCCGTCGCCAAAAATCGCGAAACTTTTTTGAAAGAGGTGGCACTTCGATACTACAGCCACTCTGACAATGCAGAGGCAATGTATGAAGAGGCCCGCGCCGCAGAAATTTTGGCGGAACTTTTGAATCAGAATGTTGGGGAAACATTTGATTCAGAAGTCGAGCGTTGCTGGGGGATGGTTGTTGCCAGAACCCGAACGCGAGAGGAGATAACAGAGGCAGAGAAAAGAGAAATCGAGAAGATAGAAAGAGAGATCGGAGAACGGAGAATAGAGCGGGAGATTGCATGGCGCGTGCAAGTCCCAGCCCTGCGGGCACAAGTGCAGGCGATCACCTTGCCCGATGTTCTCCCCACGGAACCTTTTGTGTCGGAAGAAGTGTGGAGGGCATCGAGAGAAGCGCGGGATGCCTATCGTGACATACTCAAAGGAACGCTTAAAATTATGGATGCGGAAGATGCCGCACTCCGTTTGACCCAGACCGCTCTCGAAAAAGCCCGCGCTGATTATGACGTATGGACTATTGAATTCAAAGAAACCGCCATCAGCGGAGAGCTGTCACAAAAAGAAGCGGCATTTGAAAAACTGCAATCGCAGGCAAATCTTCTCAAAATAAAAATCGAGACAGATCTCCAAGCCATCAGTGCAAGCCGCAAAGCCGACGGGCAGGCGGTTTCATTGTTGGCCAAAGCCCAGGCTTGGGTCGATTTGCATACTCGTTGTGATACAGCTGAAAAAGATGCGCTTGCGTCTGTAGAGGCGTATTATAAATCCAT
>JAUSII010000031.1 GCA_030648035.1 Deltaproteobacteria bacterium
GGCAGGAGGGTGAACAAATGATCGACGAGAGGCGAACCCTCACCACGGACGGCAAGAAAAGCATCTTCCAAATTTTCAAGAATAGTCCTTTTAAGATTTTCAACATCGATGGATGTTGGCTGAACCGTCGCCGAAAATTCCCCCTCTACCGGCCGTTGTAACGATTCAACGCGGGCAAGTATTTTCTCTGTCACTGCCGAGGATCCGTTATGAAAGAGGGCAAAGCCGAGAGTGAGCTTGGCTCTTCTTTCCCCGACAGGATCGCTTTTTTGATGGGCTTCGAGATAGGCATCCAGAGAGTCGGAAAACAGTTTGGAATAAACGCCACGGGGAGATTCGTCGTTGAACACATCCCGCACCGCCAATACATCAGCCCCCAAAACTTCCGCCGTTACAAGGGCTTGAGCGGCCAGAAGGGGGTCGGCATAAACCGAGGCCCCCACGCCAAAAAGCATAGAAATATCACCAATCGCCATACATCCCTATTATCGGCAGAAAGGCGAAAAAGTTGCCTCCAAATAAATAAGTGTCTTCGCGTCATCGAGTGGGTAAAAATGGTGGCCCTGTGAAGTCCCCCCTTTGAAAAAGGGGGGTCAAGGGGGATTTTCTCCCGCCAACCGCTCTGTCACAACCTGAAAAATGGCTTCCATGACTCCATCCATCTGTCATTTTGTTTCTAAGTAGTCGCGAGTATTTTTTCAATTTGGCATCGTATTCGAGCATGAGATTAAATCCCCCCTCACCCCCCTTTTTCAAAGGGGGGGAGTAAAATGCACACGCATTCTTGCCCGCTTCTATTCAGCACCACCGCCTATTTCAATCCCCCAATTTACCCACTCAATGACGCAAAGACCCTTTATTTTTTTGCGAGGAATTATTTTACGGTTTTAGGGAAGGTGCTTTTTTAAAAGCTCACCCCCCGTTCAGGTGACTTCCTTTTTCGATTTGTCTGCGGATGATGAAATAGAGGGCGCCCAGAACGAGCACGGCGATGGCGAAGTAGATCAGCTTTGCTTTTAACACATGCGCCAGCACGGCCGGATCTTGCATAAGTGACGGTTGATCGCCGATCACCTCTCTGCCAAACCAGGCAAGCACAAAACACCAGAGGCCGGAACCGGTCAGAGTGGCAACGCTGAAGCGCAAAAAATTCATGCGCAAGATTCCGGCGGGAATGGAAATGAGATGGCGGGCCACCGGCAACAGGCGCGAGAGAAAAACACCGCCGGCTCCATATTTGAGGGCCCATTTTTCGGCAAAGGCCAACTTTTGGGGCGTGATGAAAAAATATTTTCCGAATTTTAAAAGAAAGGGACGTCCGACCCACTGCGAAACAAAATAAGAAATAACCGAACCAAAATAAGAACCAAAAGTCCCCGCCGCCACCACTCCCCAGAAATTCATCTGGCCCTGACTCGCCCAATAAGCCGCCGGCGGAATGATAATCTCGCTGGGAATGGGCACCACGGTCGATTCCAGCGCCATCAGCAAAAAAACGCCGAGGTAGTGCCAGTCGAGCACAAATTGAAACCAGACGGTTAAGAGATGATGGAACATATTTTATGATTGAGCGACGAGGTCGGAAAGTTTTTCAATTCCGCCGGTCGAATCCACTGATATTCGACATATTGCCCGCCCAGTTTTGGTTTCCCTTTTCGAAACCGATACAGATGCGGCGTCATGCGGATGCTTCTGTTCATAATCGCGTGCCGCACCACCGCCAATGGACCTCTCGATTCCACATCCAAACCCAAATGACAAGGATCGATTTGCGGAAATTCCCACATCGACTGAAGATGTTTTTTTTCTCCGCGCCGCGCGAGCAGATACGAGCCATTTTTTTCAATCAGCGCCGCAATGAGAGAGACTTTTTCCACCGCCTGTTTTTTTGGGGGCGTCGGATAGTCGGCCACTTTTTTTGTAATAAAAGCCTGGCACTCTTTTTTGAGTGGGCAGATGCCGCACTTCCAATCTTTGGGTGTGCAGACCAGAGCGCCCAACTCCATCAGCGCCTGATTGAAATCCCCCGGCCTCGATTTTGAAACAAGGCCCGCTGCCAAAGCCCACAACTTTTCATGGAGAGGTTTTGCCTTGGGATCTCCCTTCAAGGCGAAGAGACGAGTCAACACGCGAATCACATTCCCATCGACCAACGGGACCGGCTCGTTAAAAGCAATCGAGGCAATCGCCCCTGCCGAATAGGGCCCGATCCCCGGCAATGTGAGTAGGGCATCACGCGTGGAGGGAAAACAACCGCCGTGCTCGTGGACAATAATTCCCGCCGCCTTGTGCAGGTTGCGCGCGCGAGAATAATAACCGAGCCCCGACCAGATTTTTAAAACCTCGTCGATGGAAGCTTCCGCCAGACGGGTTACATTCGGAAACTGTTTCAGAAAGCGGCTATAATAAGGAAGCACGGTATCGACCTGCGTCTGTTGCAACATCATTTCAGAAATCCACGTTTTATAGGGATCGGGTTTTGACAAACGCCAAGGAAGATCGCGCCTGTTCTTGTCATACCATTTCAAAATTTTTTCAGTAGACTTCATATCCGCTTCATGGTGGAAAAACGGCCGTGCTGTCAACCTCTCAAAAGTGGCCCAAAGACTGGATGGTTCTCGGTTTTTTTGTGGTGCTGGTTTTATTTCAGATTCCCACCGCCATCATCATTCGCGACATTTCCATCCCGCTCGGTGTTCTGCTCAATGAATATGTTTTGCTGATGGGGGGTTCCCTGCTGGTGGCCTTAAGGTGGGGAAACTTTTCAAACCTCTTTCCGTTCCAGAAGAGGGAGAAAAAAACATTTTTCTGGGCGATCCTCATGACCCTGGCACTGGTGGTGATCATCGACGGCATCGCCTTCTGGAGCGAAAAAATATTTCCCCTGCCGCCCGAGATAAAGGCGATGCTCAAAAAACTGATGACGGTCCATTCGTGGCAGGAGGGTGTCTGGCGCTGGTTTTTGCTCTGCATCACACCGGCCCTCTGTGAAGAGATTTTTTTCAGGGGTCTCTTTCAAAACACCCTCGCCCATCGTTGGAACCGGAAATCGGCCCTCATCATGACGGCTGTCGCCTTTGCCGCCATCCACGGCATTCCGCAATATTTTCACCTCTACCTTCTATTGGGCTTTTATCTGGGGTGGCTGATGCTGGAGAGCAGAAGCCTCTTCTTCCCCATTCTGGCTCATTTCATCAATAACAGTTGGACTTTTATCAACTTCTGTCTGGGAAACGAAACCGTGGTTGGGGATAACTGGCATGGGACAGATACGCTTATGATCGCCCTTGCCCTCTTCGTTTTTTTTGTCTCGGCTTTCCGTTTCAGGGAATCGTGCAGAAAAATTCAAAATTCGTGAAAAACCTGTTTGACCCGATTCACTCCGTTTGGTAGTCAGAGGAAGTTGATAAAAAACTTTCACATCGGCATCATGGGCAACCTCTTCTCCGGCAAAACCACGCTCATGAACGCGTTGTCGAAAGATCCCTATAAAAAAGATCTCGAAGCACTCCTCGACAACGGAGAACTCCACACATTTTCAGAGCGGGTTGAAAAAGATTCCCTGGCCGATCAGTGCCTGGCCCTTTTTTATCAGGATCGGGTGGCCAACATTTTTCCGACGGAAGTCGCCTTTCTTCATATGCGCACCCTTCAGCAAAGAGAGATTCGCCATCTGATGACAAAAGAAAACCACCGCGGCGTTGTCATCGTGGAGGATCGCCCCTTCATCGACGGGCCGGAGGTTTTTGTTCAAAGAATGATTCAGTCGGGAGAAATGCCAAAGGCCCACGCGAGACTCTACAAGACAATTTTGAAACAGATCATGGAGCAGGAGCGAATCCGTTTTCCAGATTTGATGGTCTATCTTCGCTCCGAACCCGAATCACTCGAAAACCGGCGCGAAAAGCGGGCCGCCGATGGAGATGGTTATGCCGCTTCCATCCAGCCCGGCTATCTCAAAGAAATTCACGATTGCTATGAGCAGTTGGTGACAAACTGGAAGAGAATTCTTCTCCGTTATCAGGAGATGACCATTGTGCCGCCAGACATTGATCTGATTATTCTTCCGGCCGAGATCGACATGTATGAACACCCCGACTATGTGCATGTTGCGGCCGCCACCATCCGCGAAAAAATGCGCCGGATGATCGCCGCCCGGAGAAACAACTTGTGAACCTTATTGCCGACGAATCCATTCCGCGCCACCAGATTCCCAACCGGCTTACCTCGGTGGAGCGTCGCCTCACCAAACTTTTTTCTGAAAACCAGAAGCTGGTCGCCTGTGTCGGCAATATCGGCACCGGAAAAAGTTCGCTGGTAAAATATCTGGCCTTCAACACCGGCATGAATGCCCTGTTTGAATTGCCCGATGAAGGCTTTGAAGACTACATTCCGGGCAATCCGGCCATCTATCATCTGCTCAACACCTCCAAAGATTCGGCCAAACGGACCTTGGGAACTTATTACGGCGCCATCAACAATTTTCTGGAGGCCCACAAAACGCACCCGGTGGAAAGTCCAGGATGGATGCACGCCAAACAGTCGCTGGAAAAATCGGCGCTCGACATTCAGCACGCCTATCTCGATCTGCGCAAAATGCAGTTGCAATCGGCGCCGCACTTGAAAGGTTCCACCTGCATCGACGGCTCTCCATTGGCCGACCGCCATGCTTTCTGTGAGGTGTTGCACAACGACATGGAGATCCCGTTTTTGAGCGCACATGGTTTGCAAAAAATAGAGGAACGTCTCAAAAGAGATTTTGACCCTTTAAAAAAACCCGACCTGATGATTCTTCTGCATGGTCCGGTGGAGATGTTGCTCGATAATATCCGCGAACGGGAACGCAAAGAAGAATTGAAAAGCGGCGAGAAACAGGAGCTTCCCGAAGGGCTTGTCCGCCTTGTGAGAGCACTCAACCAACGCTACGGCGCTTTTACAGATGTGTTGCAGAGAAACAACAGCTACACCGGCCCGGTTTTGAATATTGATGTTTCAAAGATAGATTTCGTCTCGAACGTGCGTCATCTGATTGCGGTGTTTGAGGGGATTGAAACACTTCTCCCCTCATAACTCCAGTTTCCCAGATCGAGTAGAATCAATGCCCCTTGCGCGGTGCCATCATAGGAATAAAAATCGATATTGAAGCGGCCGTTCGGAAGCCTCGTAAACAAAATACTGTCGAGAAGATGGGAATTGCTCACCTGAAAATCTGGATGGCTCGGGGCGGCATAAAATTCGGTGCCCGGCATATCTTTTCCGAGTTGAACCGAATGATTATGAAAATCACCCATCTCGGCTCTTCGGTGGAGCAGAATATCCGACTGGGTATAGGTGCCATCTCCCGTTTTTTGGGTTGGTTCGATCGGTGAAACAAGAACCCGGCGTTTGAACGTAATATTCCCCCCCACTTCGCTGTCGAGAATATCGAAAAAATCTCTGTCCAGGAGAGAACCGACTTCATTGCGCCAGAGAGGATCTTCCAATGCACGGACCATGGCGAAAAGCTTGATCAGATCGGCCTCCGAACAACGGGAGAGGGCACCCAGAGAATTCTTTTCCGCCTCCCCCTGCTCCGGCAAGGATTTAAAATGGCGAGCCTCCGGCTCCAGGTGCCTTAATTTTTCGGTCAGCCATGCCTTCAAAGATTCCCTCCCCCCTGCCAGAAGGGTTTTAAGAGTCGGGTCTTTGAGATAATTTTCAAAGTCCTTCTGGAGAAAGGCATGATCGGAGACTCTATAGGAATAGTCTGTTTTCGCAACCAACGGATGGCGGAATATCTTTCCGGCATAGACGGTGGATTCATAAATATCTTCGGGTTTGTCCAAAAGTTTTTTGAAATCGGGTTTGACTTTGGAATATTCCATAATCATCAGGTCGGGCATAATCCTGGAAAAGGCTTCCAGTGAATTACTGAAGCGATCAAAATGATTGAAAAGATTCTCACGGGAGAGACCGTAGCGCTGTTCGAGGCGCTTGAGAGTGAATTGAAAGGCTTCATTGTTCCGGAAAATTTTCTGAATATCGCCGTTTAGAACGGGAGTTTCAAGAATCGGAAAAATTTCCACTCTTCCACTGGCCGATGGGGGGCGAGTAGCGATCGAAAACTGAAAGCCAAAACTGGCCAAAGAATGCGGAACAAAACCGTAATCCATCAGCTGTTTCAGAGATGTGGTGATCCCCTCCAACCGGCTTAAGGCAAGATGAAAATCGATTCTCACTTTGCCGCCATCCATCGCCATCAAAGCTCCAATATGCATCTCCTCTTCTGCCGTTTTCGGCTTGAAATAATTGTTCAGGGAATCCTTTTGATTGAAAAGCTGCCATTTATAATCAGGTATCGTATCCAGAAGTTGGGCAAGGCGCAAAAAGTTCTCACGCTCTTCTTCAGTCAGGGTCAAAAGAGAGAAGAAAACACCCGCTGAAAAATGCGGCGCTATTTTTTCAAGATAGGGTTTGGCCGCGTCGAACCATGTCCAAAATTGGGTCTCTTCACCACGATCCGTCATTCCATGATAGGCCGTAGCCATCGAAATCATATCACGATGAGGAAGCTTTAAATCCGGCATGTGCCGATTCGCCTGATTCAAAAAGTCCTCCAACCATTTTTGTACTTCGGGATTGGCATGCAGGGTGAGCAGGTGGGAAAAAGGATAGTATTTTTCTTTTTGAGCAAAAACATCCTGCCCAAAATTCATGTCGAAAAGGTCACTCGATTCCTGAATATCCAAATGAGGTTTCAGGGTTTCATACAGGGCGATGACTTCGGGTTTCAAAAGATGCTGGGCGTAGGCTTCAGCTTTCTGCAAAAGAAGATACTGGTCCATGACTGAAATCTGTGTCGGGTCGGCACCGTAGGCATGGTAAACCTTCTGCATCGCCTCTTGTGCAACAGCCGAAAATTGGTCGAGCTTGTCGGCCACGCGACTGTCAATTTCCGGCATGACAGGGTGGCGGATAAAAAAGGATTCGGGATTTTCTTTGGTTACAATTTCAATAAACAGGCCAAAAGAATCTGCTTTCGGCACACCGCGTTTTAATTTCTGAAACGCCTCAATGTATCGCGGCTCCGACATCTGCCCGATCTGGAGGGGGGATAGAGAGAGAAGTTGATAGGGTCTTTCGATGTGAAATATAAAATTGTTCTCCCCCCAACGGTCTTTTTTCACCTCCACAAAGGAGATTCCATATTGGGTCTCCATCACTTTTACGACCTGTGCATAATCGATATTTTCCCGCTCCTTCAGCCAGGCTGTTAATGAAAAGGTGTCGGAATGACTGTCCCAGATGACCGCAATCAGGGGTTCCCATTGAACATCTCTTGAGTCCAATTCTTTTGCGCTCTGCAACCCGACCAAAATATTTTTAAGCTTTTGAAAGGTGGATGGCCATTCTTCGGATGGAATTTTTTGAAAGAGGCGGTAGAGAAATTCCATTTTTTCAGGATCTTCATCACTGCCGTTACTCCCCGGCCTGAAAGAAGTGGAAAATGGAACGGAGCGCTGTTGGATTATTTCTTTCTCAAGTGATTTGTCCCTATTCCAGTAGGTTTTGAACGTGTTCAAGCCTACTTCGCGGAGATACCTAAGATCAGACACTGTAAAATGTCGCATGAAAGTCCGATAAAAATGGGTGAACTCTTTTTCGGTAAAGAGAGGGTGAATGGGATAAATATCCTGATAATTTATATTTTGACGGTTGCCTCCACTTCCAAAATAGGGGAATATCAACCCATTATACTGAAGGTGCCGAATGTGTTCGGTGTCGTCTATTCTATTTGAAGAGGGCCATCCAAAGTAAATAGTCGAGCCGGCAAAAACATTGTAGGTCTCCTCAAGCTCGGCAAGTGACCCCACATTCTTTTGATATTGGAAGGCCAAATAGTAACTGCATGGATCCTGATGCAAAGAGAGTTTGGGGTGAAGCCGGTGATGCTCCTCCATAAAATCAAGGGCCCCCTTTTCTTGGGCCAGCAGGTAGAGCCAGAAGATATCTTCATCTTCGAAATACGAAAATACATATTCCCGTTCATGATGATCGAGAGGTTCATTGGGCCCAAACCGGCTATAAAAACCTTCCAGAAAATTTATGAATCGGTCTGTTCTGTCCGTTTCCGATTCGGCAATCTCTTTAATGCGTATTCGCAAATCCAGTAAATCATTCTGCGGAAAAATCTTGGAGAGGAGTTTGCGCAATTTTCCGGTCCGTTCCAGATGTTCCCAATAACCGGGAGTCGTCTCCGATTTTTTATACTGGTCGATATACAAGGGTGCATGCGTTGCCGAAATGGGTTCTCCCAGCAGATCAGAGTATCGACGAATGAAGGGGAGAATTTCAGGGATGTCACTAAGCTGAACCCAGTTTTGCAGGGAATGGGCCATATCGGTTTGGTCGCTGAAGGTTTTTTGAAATATTTTTTCAGCCGGATGAATCTGGGGGATGCCGAACGTTTCTGGAAAAGTCTCCCTGGCTTTTTCAAGAAAGGTGATGACTTTTTCAACATTGCGATTTTTTAGAACAGAAAGCCAACCTTCATAATCTTTTGTTCTTCGGCAAAGATTGACATCCATCCACCGGGAGTGTTCTTTTACAAAACAGTGTTGTGGGGAAGGGTCATTACCAAAAACTTCAATATCCCCTGTCGTCAGTTGGTAACGGAATGTTTTTTCAAGATAGTCGATCAGTTTTTGAACGGCAGGGTCGGCCTCGATACGACGAGGTTCCGATGGAGGGCGCTTTGGTTTGGAAACGGCTTTTTTCGATGGCAGATCGATATCGAGCCCCAAAGCATCTCTTTTCGGTGTTTTTCGGATACGCTCCACGAAGATTCCTCCTCTCTTCTATTTTCGGCTTTAGAGAGGGGCAAAGTTGCTTGCTCCAGGGCTTATTTTAAAAAGAACAATAATATCAAATATTTACTACAACCACTTCCTCTTCCTGAAGAACCAAAGCATGATGGCTGTCAGAGCGATCATGAATCCCCAGACCACGAAATAGAAACCCTTCCAGTGCAGTTCCGGAAAATAATCGAAGTTCATCCCGTAGATGCCGACAATAAAGGTGAGTGGAAGAAAAATGGTCGCCGCAATGGTGAGGCGTTGCATGACAAAATTGATTTCATGGGACAGCATCGTCGAATAAACCTCGAACACCGAGGAGGCGTGATCTCTCAAACCTTCCAGATCGAGAAAAACACCGTTCATATTGTCCACCAGCACCTTGAAATAAGGTCGCATCGCCGGTGGAATGAATGGAAAACTGCGGCTTTCATATAATTCCCGAAGCACCTCTCTTTCGGGAATCAGTTTTTTGCGCATATGCGCCACCAGTTTTTTGAACTCGAGAATTCTCTCCAGAATATTGTTTTTCACGTTTTTCAGCACATTATGTTCAATCTCATCCAGCGCATCCTGCCATTCCTGAATGGCCGGATTGTAATCCCGGATGCAAATATTGAGAATTCTAAAAAGGAGATAGCTGGTCCCATGATGAATGCATTCCCGTTTGTGCTCGACTATTTTCTGCCGTGCCAGGGCAAAAGTGCGGGCCATCTGTTCTGTATGGGTGGTGATTAAAAAACGGTCTGAAAAACAGACTTCAAACTCCCTCAATTCACAATGTTCCAATTTGAAATCATAAAAAATACGGTGAAGCACCAGAAAAACATAATTGTCATGGATATCTATTTTCGGATCATCCACCCGATCCTGAATGGAGCGTAGTGTGAGGGGATGAAGACCAAAAAGTTCTTCCAGCAAATGGATATCTTCTGCGGAGGGGTCGCACACATCCACCCAACACCGGTGCGTTTTCTCGGCGACGGCTTTTTTCAAAACATCCACCTGGTCTGTTTCGATCCAGTCACCAGAGTCCGACCATAAGAGAATTTGAATCATATTTTAATGAAGACCGACAAATTTCAGCAGCATCATGCAAACAGCGGCAATGATGGCCGCGGCGGGAATGGTGAAAATCCACGCCCAGACAATACGGGAGGCAATCCCCCAGCGCACCGCACGCACGCGCCGCGTGGCCCCCACCCCGACAATGGCGCCGGTGATGGTTTGCGTGGTGGAAACGGGAATGCCCAAATGCGACATCAGCAGAATAATCACGCCGCCGCCCGTCTCGGCGCAAAAACCATCAACAGGCCGCAGTTTGGCAATTTTCATTCCCATTGTTTTGACAATTTTCCATCCGCCGAAATAAGTTCCCAGTGCAATGGCACCATGACAGGAAAAAATCACCCATATCGGCACCGGCGCATCTTTGGGCAAGTGGCCGGAAGCCGCCATAAGAGCAACAATAATGCCCATTGTTTTTTGCGCATCATTGGAACCGTGTGAAAAAGAAAAAATGGCGGAGGACGCCAACTGCAATTTTCGAAACCAGCGATCCACATAACTGGGAGCCATTTTGCGGCAAGTCCAGCTGACGATCAGCATCAATAAAAACCCGAGAAAGAGTCCGACCCCCGGTGAAATAAAAATGGCGGCAACCACTTTGGTGAAACCGGAATAGACAATCGCCTGAAAACCGGATTGCGCCACCGCCGCACCGGCAAAACCGCCGATCAGGGCATGGGAAGAACTCGTCGGCAAGCCCATCCACCAGGTGATCAGGTCCCAGACGATGGCACCCAGCACGCCGCACATCACAACACTGACGGTGATGAAATCGGGCATCACAATCCCCCTGGCAATCATTTTGGCCACCGCCGTTCCAAAAGCAAACGCCGCCAAAAAATTGAAAAAAGCGGCCCACATCACGGCGGTGCGAGGGCTTAATACGCGGGTGGAAACAACGGTGGCAATGGAATTGGCGGCATCGTGAAAGCCATTGATAAAATCAAAGGCAAGGGCAATGGCGATGAAAAAAATTAGAATGGGAAGGGAGAGCTCATGCATTTTTGAGCACAATCGATTCAAGCACATTGGCCACATCTTCACAACGATCGGTGGCCGTTTCCATATGGTCCAGAATCTCTTTGATTTTAATAATATTTATGGGGTCTTTTTCACGGTCAAAAAGGGTGGCCACCGCCAGCCGGTGGGCATCATCGGCCTCGTTTTCAAGACGGTTGATCTCGATGCACTGGGCCAGAATCATCTGCGGATGTTTGAGATCTCGCAACCGGAGAGCGGCCTTGGCAACCTCTTCTGCGGTACGAACAAGAATACGGGCCAGGACTTTGAATTCTTCGCTCACATTG
This sequence comes from Deltaproteobacteria bacterium, assembly GCA_030648035.1. Lineage (GTDB taxonomy): Bacteria > UBA10199 > UBA10199 > SPLOWO2-01-44-7 > SPLOWO2-01-44-7 > JAUSII01. The sequence goes on from JAUSII010000031.1 coordinate 11,210, forward strand.
GTGATCTTGTATAAAATCATGCGATTGGCACTGCCATAAATATAATCCAGAATGTCGTCCATTGAGCTGACCAGTGCGTGAATATCTTCGCGATCGAGCGGGGTGATGAAGGTCTGGTTGAGCAACTGGATTGTGTCGTGGGTGAGCTGATCGCCTTTGTGTTCCAGATCTTCGAGCGTTCTCAATTGGGCCTCTGTCGGGGAATGGGCCACAAAATTTTCAAGCGCCTTGGCCGACTCCAGCACATTCTGCGCCACGCGATCGATCAAGTCGAAAAATTCTTTGCCTTTGGAAAATAGCATCGGGCGAGTTATTATCAACACGCTGGGGGAGTGTCAAATTCAAAGATAGAGCCAATGATAAATCGACTGTGCGGTGAGGACCCGGCGCACATAATTAGGGTTGCATAATCTCTATCATCGCCTGGGGAATAAACTGCAACGCCATCTCAATTTTTTGATCCAACTTCTCCCTAATTGTCCTACTTGGAGTAGGTCCATCGGGTTTATAACAACCCACGCTTCCATCTTCTTGAAGACAGAGGATCCCCATGGACATAAGTGCAAGTGATGATCTGATCAGCCTATAAAGTTCTTTATCAAATTCCAGAGCCTGCAATTTTCGTTCGAAGAGCATCTTGTTAATTTCAGCGGCATTTGCCTTTAAAATATGTTTGATTATCAGGATCATGGTTTCATCACTCAAATTGATGAAATTTTCATAAAATTCATGGCCAAATTTGTTGACAGCGCCATTTTTTTCACACTGATCAAATGTAAATTCGCTGAGAGATTTTGACGTCGTCTTTGCTCCCATTGGTTGACTCCTGTTGCCTACCCTTTTTATTTCAAAACGCCCACCAATAGCACCAGCAATCCCCAAAAGAAATCCCAATGAAACTAAAACCAAGCCCATCTTTGCTAAACACCTATTCTCCTCCAAGCTCTCTTTAAGAAACTGATTGCTTTTATAGTAAGTGCCAGAGATTTGATTAATTGTTTCGTCAGATGGCAGAGCACCGAAAATTAAAATACCAGAACCAGCAAAATTTAAAACTAAGCCAACAATTAAAAATCCAAAAGAATATTTTTGAAAAAAATTTCTAAACATACACATACTGCTCCATCAAATGTTTAAAACCCATATTCAACTGCACTTTGCCCCCTTTTTCAAAAAAGGAATTCAATTTATCCATGTCCCATTTCTTTGTGATGGCCAACTTTAAGTGCCGTCCACATCGAGCTTTTATCATAGAGAACATGAACACGAATATCATCATTCAACCTTACGGAATATACTGTGCCATCCGGCCGAGACCGCCATTTTTCAAACCCTAGTCCGGGATAGGAAGGCCCAACACTTGCAAGAAAGCGGCATGCCTTTTTCCAAAGCTTTGGAACATGTTTGCCCAATTCCAAGAGCCGTTTTTTGAATTCATCTGTTTCTTGGTTTATAGCCACTGACCCGAAGTAATCGACAAACCATGGGGCAATACCAAATCTTTTTTCATCATGAATAATATGGACCGGGCAATTTTCCCAGTGAAGGCGCTCATATCGTCCATAGAGCGGCCATAATTCCCAGTTATCGGCATGAATCAATTCATAATCAGGAATATACGCGATGAAGTCTTGAGCCAGCTTTTCGGCCAACTTAATAAATGGTTTTGTTTTTACGACCTTGGGGCCATCCCTGTACCCGGCAGGTTGTTGTTTAACAATGGCCACGAGAAGTTGCTTGTATGCATTAGGAACCTTTAAAGTTCCGGGGGCATAAAGAATAGATTGAAGCATTGCCGCATTGGCCAGTTGTTCTTCCCATGCGATATAGCCGCCATTATTTTTGAGTTTGGGTCTGCTTATCACATGACAGGGCTTGCGGGTAATCAGCTCAATCTGGGATGTCATGTAGTCGGTCGAAAAGTGAAAAAGCTCATGCTGGTGTAAGGCTCGGAAGGCTAGTTTGATTTTTGTTAATCCATTACAGGGGAGCGATCCAAAAACGTTATAAGCAAGAAAAACAAGGCTCGAGATGGGAATATAGATTCCCCATTGTAGGCCCCGGTAGTGATAAGAAACATACCACGCTAGAGCATCGATTCCTTTGACTTCGATACTTTTCCTGATTTTCTCAGTTTCGTCCTTGCCCAGGTTTTTCACAAGTTGGTCGGGGTTATTTTCTGCGCCATATTCAAAAATAGGATCAAGGATTCGATCAGGGGGAGACTGTTCTTTTTCAGTGACTTGTGAAAGGTCATTTGTATTTTCACCCAGCATCTCCTTGTTCCAAAGTGAAACGACTTCATCCTCGGCTCCTGTTGGAACCTCGTTTGGTGGAATATCTATGTCTATGATGGCGCCGGAAATATCCTCAAGCTCTTTGCGAATGTGGTTAATAGATTTCATATTCCTTTAGAAGATTATTTAAAGGGTTGACCTTTTTATTATTTTATCCATTCAAGAAAATATTTTCCAAATGCTTGGTTTAGTGATCTGACCCATCGAACCACATCATCACCTTCAGAAATTAGTCTATCAAAACATTTACCATAGTATTCTTTCTGAAAATGATAAACACCGTGTCTATATATTTTGAGCAATTTTAGATTCTTAGATTTCAATAAATCATCAATGCTTTTGTCAGTTAAATTAAGCTTTGCCCAACCTTCGCAGACAACATAGAGACCAGCATACCAAAGACTCATATACATAATTCGTTCAAAACCGTTTTTTTCTTTAGATTCGTTCTTTTCTTTAAGGCAGTCGTCAAAATGAGTTCTCATTCGATTAGCCCAAATAAAGTAGCGATGTAATGTCAAAATAAAATCTTCACCCTTGGTAGTTTTTATTTTTTTACGAAGTTTTTGAAGGTTAGACGACATTGTATTTCTAATTAGTCTCCCTTTATATTTTAATCCAAATATTCAAACTGCTTCATCAAATGCTCAAACCCCATATTCAACTGCACTTTGCCGTGGGGGATTAAAATATATTTCCAGGGTTTGCCGCCGTTTTGGGCTGTGAACTCTGAAGCGTGTTTGCAATACCAGAGGGCGGCTTTGGCTTTTTCTTGGGCTCCTCGGGCTTCCAGATCGATTTCTCTCTTGGTCTCCACCATGTAGATGGCGTCTTTTGCCTCCACGATAAAATCGGGCTGATATCGACTTTCGTTTCTATTCCAATAGATGCTGAATTGGCTTTGGGCTGGGCGTAGCCAACGGACAACAGTTTCTTTATCGTCTTCCAGAATAATGGCGAAGTCCTTCTCTGTTTTTGAATGAAATTTATAGGAGGTATGACAGGCTTTTTTGAATCCGGTAAATACTTTGCTGTGGATGGCATTGGTTGGCTCTATGGTTTCTTTAAAATCATGAATTTTGTCTTTCGTGTATTTGGAATGGTTATGTTCCTCGATTTTGGTGAATGGAAGGACAACCGGCTTTTCAAACGCCGGGGCCTCGCAATAAAAATGCTCCATCATTTGCAAATAGATGAGCCTTGCAATGTCTCTTCGATGAACAAAAAGCACATCGGAAATTTCAACCTCATTCAAATAGGACTTCATTTTTGCCAAAACCTGCCTTGTCAACTTCACCAACAGGTCTGGCTGATCGTCATAATCAATTTCGGGAAAATTTATAAGCTCACCGACAATGGTATTTTCCGGAAACTGAATCAGAATGCGACCCTTGCCTGTAATCACATCATCGGCAATGTCCAAATCTCTAAGCAGTCTCACAACAATCTCTTCGGATGGCGGCGGGTAGTTGATGTTTTTCACATCCAGATCAAAGTCGTGGAAACCCGATTTCACATTTTCGGATTGTAAAATAGAAATTCTTGGGATTTCAATAACCTGATTGGCAAAAGAGTCTACCGTTTCATCATAACGCTTTTCAACTTCCTGAAGGACATCCCCTGTAAAAAGATCCCCTTGAGGGGCTCTTTTCATTTTCTGTTTGATTTGTTCGATCACGATTGCCTTGATTTCGGGCCGTTTAAGTTCCTGAATGTTTTTTACCTTGGCATTAAATTCTGGCAAAATTTCAGTTATGGCGCGTTTAATTTCAAGTTGGGTTTTTGCTTCCTGTCTTTTTTGAACATCTTCAATCGCGGCAACTTTTTGTTCCTCGACTTTGAAGGCCTCATTAAAAGTGGTGTTTGAAGTGATAACTTCCTTTGGTTGGCTCAAGTCCTGCTCATCAATGATGATAATATTTTCTTTGCGGATGATGGAACCGGGTTTGTTGGCCTCATCGATAATTTCCTGAAACCGGTCATGGGCGACAATCGTCAGTTTGTCGACTTTCAACTCGCCCGTCCGCTTGCCGTAGGGAAGACGCAATCCACGCCCAATGGTCTGCTCACGCAATGTCATCGATGCCGCTGTCCGCAGGGGAATAATGGTATAGAGATTGGTGACATCCCAACCTTCTTTGAGCATGTTCACATGGATAACAATTTCAATCCGGTTGTTGGGGTCTTCCAGCGTCAGCAGTTGGGCGATATTTTCTTCTTTTTCGCCACCTCTTTGATTTGAGTGAATCTCCATCACCTTGTCGGCATATCTTCCATCGAAGAAAGATTGCGACATCATCAGCTCTTTCAGTTGGGCGGCGTGGTCGGTATCTTTGGCAACCACCAACACAAATGGTTTTACTTGTGCCACTCTGTTGTCGCGCGCATAAATTTCCAGGGCGACTTTTGTATCCTCATGAATACGAATACCGTCTTCCAATTTGACCCGATCCAAATCTTCTGCAGAATAAGTTTTTGGATCAAAGTTTTTGCGGGTGGCAACGGCGGGCTCTTTCACAAATCCATCCCGAATGGCTTTGGCAAGGGAATATTCATAAACCACATTCTTGAATTTAATTGTTCCGCTTGCCCGCTCCACTTGCGGTGTGGCGGTTAACTCAAGGCCCAAAATGGGATTGAGCTCATTGATAACTTGTAACCCTCTGTCAGCCCGATAGTGATGGGATTCATCCATTAACAGGACGAGATCATCCAGCTCTGAAAGATAATTGAAATAAGATTCGCCAATATATTCGGAGAGGCGTTTAATTTTTGGTTCGGCGCCCCCTCTGGCCTCTGCATTGATTTTTGCGATATTGAAAACGTTGACAATTATTTCGTCCAAATACGATGTCTGTTTTGGATCGATTTGTTGGTAATTATCTCCGGTAATGACTCTGGGCCTCTGTTGTGAAAATGCCCCAATGCCGCGAAAAACATATTTGGGGTGCGCCGGATTTCCAAAATCTTCAATGAGTTTGTTGTAGATGGTGAGATTGGGAGCAAGGACAAAGAAATTTTTAATCCCCTTGGCAAGATAAAGATAGGCGATGAATGCGCCCATGAGTCGAGTCTTGCCAACACCTGTCGCCAAAGCAAAACAAAGGGAGGTAAAGTTTCTCTCAAAGTCGGTGCATGTAGGATATTCCCCACGGACAATTGCAAGCTCCTGTTCAAGTGGAGCATTTTTCTGAAGCGATAATTTTTCACAAAGCGCGGCAAGAATATCAAGACTCTCTACCTGCGGCCGTCTCAAGCTCAATCGATTCTTTATTTGGTTCGCTATCTGTTTCATTTTAATCCAAAAAATCCATCTGACTCGCAATCGGCTTCCTCTTCTTTTTCACCGGCTCCGGCTTCTTTTCCGGCCCAACAGGAACAAACTCCGGCGCGTTGGGATCTTGCGGCATGGAGATAATATTCAGGCTATAATCATTCTTGCCAAATTCACACCGCCCCAAAAGCATTTTGGGGATTTTTTTGATGGTGATATTGGAGAATTTATTTTCACAAGCTTTTTGAAAAGATTTACAGCAGACAAGCACGCTTTCTTCCGATTTCATCTCCTGCTGAATCTGGTCAAGCAGTTTTACGGTGACGAACTGTGTTGTGGTGAAAATAAAATCCCGCTCTGTGGACTGCCCCTGTTTCCAATAAATCTCTGCATCGGGCTGATACTTGAACCCTTCATGCTTGGCCATCGCCGCCGCAAGCATGTTGGCATTATAATTTTCATCGATCACAAAGTTTCCGTATTTGTCTTTTTTGAGCAGACTGGGCGCTAGATTATAAAATTTGAACCCTCCGCCACCTTTCCAGCCAACGGCTTCCGAAATGCCACCTTGGTCAGTGCCATCGAGAACTTTTTGAAGGCGGGGAATGCAATGAGTGTGGCAGTGCTCCCCGAGCTCGATGCCGATCCATCTTCTCCCCATTTTTTGAGCAACAGCGGCGGTCGTTCCGGAGCCGAGGAAGGAGTCGAGAACGAGGTCGTTTGAGCAAGTTGAAATTTGAAGAATGCGTTGAATGAGTCTCTCAGGTTTAGGCGTATCAAATGCATCAATCTTTCCAAATAATCCATGGATCTCCTTTTTTGCCTCGTCGGTATGTCCAACTTCGTCACTTGGCCACCAAGTCCATGGCACCATACCCTCGACTTCCGAAAGATATCGAATTGTATTCGGTTGGGAATTTCCATCTTTGCCAAACCAAATACGACCTTTTTCACGTAATTTTAAAAACTCAGATTCTATGGTGCTCCAGCATCGCCCTTCAGGAGGATGGTGAACAACACCAGTAGGCGTTGTTATTGAATACATTTGATTTGGACGAAAACCTTGGGCAGTCATTGGAATGCCACGCCATCTTCCTTGTGGGTCATTGTTTGGATTTTTGTAAATCTTTGCTTGTTCTTCAGTGATCGGAATTAGATTACGAATTTTTTTAAATCGGCCTACATTCTTTGCATAAACAAGCAGATACTCGTGAACATCCCCAATCGCTTCGCGATTTTCTCGAGAATATCTCTTTTGCCAAACGTTTGTCGCAACAAATGCTGATCGTCCACATACTTCATCCATCAGCACACGCAGATACGGCATTTCATAATCATCTATCGAAACCCATAGAGAGCCCTCAGATTCAAGAAGCTTCCAAAGAATCTCCAAACGATCTCGGATTAAAGAAAGCCAAAGAGAATGTTCAATTCCGTCATCATAATGTTCAAAAGCACTACCGGTATTGTACGGTGGATCAATGTAGACACACTTGACCTTCCCCGCAAACTCCTGCTCCAGCGCCTTGAGCGCCAAGAGATTGTCACCATGAATCAGCATATTCTCGGCCTTCGAATTACCAAAGGATTTCTCCGCATCCTCAATCAAAATCCGCGGCTCCAACTTCGGCCGATTTTCTTTGCCAATCCATGTGAGTTCTAATTTTTGTTTCTGGCTCATTATTTAAATCCTCACTTCAGGGCTAATACATTTTCATAGAGCTTCTTCAAGTGTTCGTCGGACATATCCAAGATTGGTTCATACATGAACGAATTCAGATGGATGCTCTCCGGTGTCATGAGAACCACCCGTTGAATGGTTTCGATGGCGCTAATGTCACCATTGAATAGTTCTTTAAACTTTTTTAATAGTGTGGGTGTTTGATTGGACTCAATACTGGATACGAACGTGGAATCATTAATTTTCTTTACCATGAATTGCTCAGCAGTAATGCGTATGGCAATCGAGAGAACAATCTTATTCTCTAAATTGATGCCATCCCAAACCTTGAGACATTCACTCGCCTCGTGACGAATAATATCAATCACGGGCTTTTTGTCATCGGCCGACGTTTCATTGGAACCAAACACCGCTTTGTAAATGGTATCGAGGTTGCTTTGGGTGATGTCAGCGGAGTCGCTTTTCCAATGTAGCAACGACGTGAGCTTCATGAAATCAGGGTCCTTGTTTCCCTTGGTATATTCAATGATGTTACGAATAAAAGGGATGGTCGCAATTCTCTTTTTGGGATCCTTGAAAAAATTAGGCTTCCAATCATTCACAAAAACGTTCTTAATCCCGGCTGCCTGATTCAGGGTGATCCCAGTACTGTCCTTAGACGCCATGAGGCAATGCGAATACCTCACAAGGCTTCTGCTGTTTATGGTGCGAAAGAAATCGAAGTTATGAGTCATGATGATCTGGTTGAAGTACGGTTCTTCCGCAATATCCATCAGGTATTGAATGATCGCATACTTGTTCTTGTAATCGAATGAATCAGCAATGTCATCGATAACGAAGACTGTTTCCTGTTTCACCTTCTTTCTAGCTTCAATTTCAAAAATAATGTTCAGGATATAGAGGGCTTTTTTCTCGCCCGTGCTTAGAGCTTGCATCAACGCCACCTTCTCAACTGGCATGCTGTCCGATCCATCCTTAAAGGTAAATCCGAGGCTAAGCATAGGATCCCCACCCAACATCACAGAGATTTTGTTCTTGGCGATCAGCGTGAATGGAACAACAAAACGGTTATTAAAAATTTCAATTACCAACTCCCACTGCGTCCGTTGCTTGCCTGCCTCCTGTTCAATCTCCTTCTTCCTCTTCTCGGCAACCTGATATTTTTCGACCAAATCCTTGTAGAGCTCAATCCGTGCCTTGAAGTACGACTTCCAAATTTCTTCCTTAAAGCTCTCGATATTTGCCAGCTTTGGAAGAAGTTCCTCATGGTCTGTCAGGTACGCATTAAAGTCTCTGACATTTGTGTTCTTCGTCATCAGCTTTTCGATTTCCGCGAACTTCTTCCTTAAGTCCTTATCATTCGAGATACCCTCTTTCTCCTTCGCAATCAGTTCCTCAAGTTGCTTCTGGCTAGTGATTTCTAAATTAACTCCGGCATTCAAACTCACCGTGTGCTTGGCATCGAAAAACCCGTTTTCGGCGAGGCTCTTTGCAATAGTGGCGGCGTTATAGTAGTTGAACGTGCCCTTCTTGAAATATGTAGAGGCGACTAAGAGTTCGTTGTATTTCTTGATGTAGTCCTCAATCGCCGTCTTAAAGTCCTTGGTTCCGAGAAGGCTCAAAACCTTTTCGTCAAAAATCGTGTCGTAGTGGATATCCGCAAATGGCGCGTCTTTCTGGGCCAGTAATTCATCCTTGACGCGGAGCAGAGCACGGTAGAATTCGTGTTCACTCTTTGTAAATGTGGAGGAAATTTCTTTTTCTAAGTTCTTCTTCGAATGGGATTGTTCCTTGAGAACCTTTAGAAACATCTCCTTAGATTTGTCAATTTCAACGTGAAGTTGTTCATATTCTTTTCGCAACTTGGAGTCTACGAGTAGGGTTGAAGTCTTTTCTGTGTGGCCAAAAACCTCGTCATAGGGAGGAACAACAAGAATGCTTTCCTTGGATAAATCAATACCATTCTCATCGGTGATTTTTCTACTGCACACTCGAGTTGGAAATATCCGATCCTTGGATATGGTCGCGTCAGCTACATCTTTGAATGTCTGCGCCAAGGAAGACTTCATCGCACCATTGGGGGCATAGATGGCATAAGCCTTCTGCTGGGAGAAATCGAACTGATATTTAAGTTTCTTGATCCCGTAACAATTTTCTAGATCAATATTTAATTTGTTCATCCCAACCCCCATTCCCTTGATCTATACATCCAATCAATTTTTTAATCATGACTCGGTCGGATCTCCTTCACCTAACGCCTTCATCTCCAACCCCTCAATCTCCTGCAACGTCTTGCCCGCAATTCCCTGCAAATCGCCATACATGCCGACGGTTGATTGCATCACTCTTTCAATTTGTTTTTCACGCTTGGCCCATTGTTTGGTCATAACTGTCTTTTCTTTTTCCAGATCCTCTTTCATGGAAGAAAACGCTTCGACAATGGCCTCAACGCGCTGACGAAATTGCGGGCCGGTGAGGTATTGATATACCATTTCCATCTTACTCTTCTGACCTTCGGATGTTTTACGCGCCATGCTAATTTCAATGAGTGTATAGCGAAGCATCATGGCAACGGGGATCATCACTCTTGGATGTACTACCCAAACACCATCAGTCATTTCAAATGTTTCAACACCTTTCGGTAGCACCTGACTGACAATGATCGCAATTTCTGCCTTGGCTATTCGTTGGTCTTCACGGAGCTTCGGAAGCCAGTCCTTGCTCCAATTTTTTGTCCTTTTTGATTCCCAAAGAATCGCACCACAAGCCTGACCTTGCGTGCTAATGACATTCTGAAGGATATCTGCGCCACGCTCACCTTTTGCGATTGCTTCCACATTGTCTAACGGAAATTCTGTTTTCAATAGCAATTCCAACTCAAGCTCCAGCACCTCCCCTTGAAGTTGTTGCGACCCCTGCTCGGACTTACGAAGCGCATCTTGCAACCGCACCTGTAGATCAGTGATGGTTTTGTCCCTTTCTGCAAATCCCAATTTAAATTCTTCTGAAGCCTCAGTCTTAGCCCGTTCACGGGCTGTACCAATGCCTTCTTGAATTTTTTTCTCTACAGTTAAGTCCAATTCACGCTCTTTATCTTCCAGCGCCCGTTTTTGTTTTAAAAATTCGGCTTGTGATTTTTGCGCCTCGGCCAGTTTGACATCCCGTTGAGTGAGAACTTCCTGCAAATCGGCCAACTCTTTTGTCTTCTGTTCAATATCAGTAGCGGAGGCCAGCTTGGCTTTTTTGGCTTCTTCGGCGGCAATTTTTGTTCTATCCAATTTTAACTGTTCGCTTACTTTGTTGGCGATATCTTCCTCGATAGATTTCTTTTCATCCGCAAGATGCTTTTCTTTATCGCGCACAAATTTTTCACGTTCGGCAATGTCTTTATTGTTTTGCTCCATTTTTTGATCATAATGTCTGCGAATGGGTGCAAGCAATGGCGCCGTAAAAGAATCCGTCAGCTTGATCTCTTTATTACAATTGGGGCATGTCAGTGTTGGTTCCGTCATATGTTCTCATTTCATCTTTTCTTACACCCAGTATGGGATGTATTCTGCGAATTTTGAAGACAAAGAGGTGGGATCTTTTCGCTTGATGCGCCCTGCCTCAACAGCTTCCCTGATGAGATTTGAAACTTGGGTGCGCTTTTTTTCATGCATCTTGAGGCGCTCACGGAGTGTTGTATTGGTCATGGCACTCCCGCTTAGATATTTGAGTACTGCATGCTGATAACAGGCTTCAACACGTTCCGCTTGCAACATCTCGGATAATTTTCTTGGTGCGAATAGCGTTACTTTAAAATAATTTTCACCTTGCTCAAAAGCGACCGGCGGAAGACCGAAAAGCTCAATGCTTGCCACTACCTTTAGAAAACCCGTTCCTCTCTCTTCACAAATTCGGTAACGGCGAAACGCCCGCGCAAGTATTTCATTGCGAGATTCGGGTGTGGTGCCAATAAGTCGGTCAATTTTTTTGGAAGGGGGGAGAGACCCGGGATTGATGAATTCAATTCGGTTGTCAAAGATTTCAACCATTGGTCCTGTTCCCTGGATAGTAAAATCCTGATGAATAAGGGCATTGGCAATTAGTTCGCGTAAAGCTATTTCAGGGTACATACCGACTTCACGTCGTAATGCCTTTTCGATGACTTCACTGTGGGGAAGAATATTCTTAAGATGTTCTATTATTTCTCCAAAACCAACGGCATATCCCTTCTGCACTTCCGTTTCATCAATGGTTTCAACTTTATTGAGACCCTTATAACGAATGACCCGAAGTCTTTTGCGTTCAAGTCCTTCAAATTCGGCAATACGGTTGGCGGCTGCGATAGCCCCAAAATTGCCGACATAATACCCACTGCCATCAGGTTCGATGATTTTTTCTCCTGTTAGCCAACGTAATAGTTCTTCAGGTTTTTCGGGTAAAGGCCTGTTCAGCAAACGGTGAATTCCTTCTATGTCAATTTTTTTAAGAATCTCTTCGGAACGCAATAGAGTTGATGCGCGGAGGGTTTCCCAGCAGGGGTTACGACTATTCAACATAAGAGAGCCAACCTCCTGTCGGGATGCTTTGCGCGTTGTTCCTCCGGAGCGAATATAGCAATGATCAAGCGGTTTGCCACGCAAATGGACCGGCTTGACTCCGCTCTCCTTTATAAAGACAAACAATAGGGGTGTGTTGCGAAACTCGACAATGGCATGATCTATGGTCACTGGCGGTTCCAAAGAGTCACGCCCGATATTGGCAAGCTGTCCAATAATGGAATCGGATTCTGCCTGCTCAATACCTTCGGGAATGCCTGTCTTCTCATCTACGCCAAATATCAGAACTCCACCGTTTGGATAATTGGCGAAGGCCGATAGATGCTCCGCCAATCGGTCTTTTTTGGGGGAAAGCTTCTGCTTCCAATCCAATTCATTGAGCTCGTGGAGCACTTGACCCAAGCTTGTTTCAAGAAGAGCTGATGCGTCTAAAATCCAATGTTTCATATTATTGAACTAACAACTAATTGATATTATTAATGTTTTTAACGTTTTCCTTTTTCAACTGAAGTAACGCATTGCTTATTATCATTTCACACTCCAACGAACAGTGAACAAGGGCTCCACACTCGATTTCTGCCGCAATTGTGTCTCCACCCTGTTGAGCAGTTGCTCTTTATTGGCTTCTACCTCGTCTTGTGCTTCATACAGGCGTTTGCGCATTTCATTGCGCTTTTTTTCCATGTCTTTGATTGCCCGCTGAACTTTCACTTTTGCTTCAAGGCTGACAATTTTCTTTGCGTTTGTTTTTTCGGCCTTGATGTCTATCTCCAGCTTTTTTAAATCCAGCTCCAGGGCCTTTTTCATGTCCTCTGCCCATTTGTCCAGCTTATCCACTTCGGTATCAAAGAAACCGCTGTTACGCGCGGCAATTTGGCCAGAGGCCAGATGGATAGATTCTTTTTCCAATTTTTCCAATCGCTCATTTTCGTCATCCGTTATCTGGCCGTTGCCTGCGATCACTTCCGCCGAAAGTGCAAAGAGCTTTTTAGCAATTTCATCGCCTATTTTTTCCCCGCGGTTGTCCAAGGCTGAAAGGATAATATGATCTTCGGCTTCAAACGCATCGACCGTGTAATTGGAAACCTTTAAAACCCCCTGTTTGCCTACAAGGGGCCCCAAAATGGAAACAATTCCCTGATTATTGGAATAGTCAAACACCATTTCTGCTTCACCAAGCGGCTTATTTTTAACCTCATTCAAAATCCTTTGCGCCAAAGGATGGGCAGGGCGATAGACGTGTGCATCCTCAATGTTTTTGCCGATTTTATAGGGTCCGGCATCAATATTTTCATCCGGGAAAGGATTGTTTTTGAGGATGAAAGAATATTCATGCCCTGCAAATTCGGCGTTATCCCCCAGAAAGAATCGGGTGGTATCCCAGAGCCATCGTTCATAGGTATCCAGATGCGCACGGGTTTCACGCAGATTCATTCTCAACTTTTCATGAACTTCTGCATCGAAGTTTTCCAAAAGTTTTTGACGTGTCTCTCGCAAACTGCTTTGAATGTTTTCATCCATCGCTTTCTGTAAAGCATCAAAAGCTTCGTTGATTTCTTTCTCGGTGCGGCAAGTCTGATAAATGGCGGCGATGCGTTTTTCAAAATCGGCCCCCGATTCGATGCTTCCCAAAACTTCATCGCTGGCCCCAAACACCCCTTTGAATAAATTGAATTTTTGATCCAGCAGTTCATATACGCGTCGGTCAGCCGCATTTTTACGATTCACAAAGTTGATCACCACCACATCATGTTTTTGCCCATAACGGTGGCACCGACCTATGCGCTGTTCAATTCTCTGCGGATTCCACGGCAAATCGAAGTTGATCACCAAAGAACAAAATTGCAGATTTATGCCTTCGGCCGCCGCTTCGGTGGCAATCATAATCTCCGCCTCGTTCTTGAAATAATCAACCAACGCGGCACGCATGTCGGCTGTTTTTGAGCCGGAAATTTTGTCGGTGTCTTTGTGTCTTTCGACCCATGCCTGATAAATCTCTTTTGACTTTTCATCGTTATTGGAGCCGTTGAAAAGGACGATTTTCCCCGCATATCCGTTTTTGGAAAGAAGTTCTGAAAAAAGATAGTTTTGGGTGACAGTCGATTCGGTAAAAATAATCGTTTTTTTATTGGCACCCAATTCCTGGGTCATCTCAAAACCTTTTTTGAGAGCAATGAGAAGCGCTGATCCCTTGGAATTATTCCAAATCTGTTTTGCCAAATGGTGAAACTTTTCCAGATCGGCTTTCTCCACTTTCATCAAGGCGATATCTTCATCGGTATAAGCGATGTTTTTATCTTCTTTTTCTTCTCCATCGTCCTCTTCGTCGTCAATCCACTCTTCGGAGACTTCTTCGAAGTTTTCGAAATTGGCATCAATGCCAGCCAGCTCGTTTTCTTGAATCTGCTTCTGCTTTTTGGCGTTTTCAATGATTTTGGAAAGTTTATATGAAAGCTTATCCAAAGTGCTGGCGATGGCAAAAGAGGATGAGGCAAGGAGCTTTCGCAAAATGAGGGTTATCAATTGGCGTTGACTGGAAGGGAGTGCGAAAAGTTTTGGGCGTTGCAGATATTCGGACATGCCGTCATAGAGTGCGATTTCCTGTTCTGTGGGAACATAGTCCTGCGTCAAGGGAATGCGCTTTGTGTAATTGATGTATTCCAAAACCTGTTTGCGCAAAGTACGGGTACAAACTGATTGCAGACGGGAGCGCAGGTCCGCAAACATTTCCTGCCGAGGCTCAACCATGCCCAGCTCATTTTCATTTATATCTTGCTCGCGGGAAACGCGCGCGTAGTTCGACTTGAAACTTTTGAGATCGCCGAAAACATGATCATCGATAATATTCACAAGGCCATAGAGCTCGAGGAGGGAATTCTGCAACGGTGTGGCCGTGAGTAATATTTTTGGAACATCTGCCAATGCTGATTTTATTTCACGCGCGATTTTATTGCTCGATTTATAGACATTACGCAAACGATGGGCTTCATCAATCACAACCAAATCCCATTGGGTCTGTTTGATATAAGGCGATTTGGCACGGGCAAAATGATAGGAACAAATGACAACGGTGTCTTGTTGATTGAACGGATTAAGATTGTCATCTTTGACATACTGGTTAAAAGATTTTGTTTCCAAAATGACCGACGGCAAAAAGAATTTTTCCTGCAATTCGGAATTCCATTGTTTACGCAAGCTCGATGGAACAATGAGGAGAATCTTGCGCTTTCTCTCTGCCCATTTTTGGGAAATAACCAATCCAGCTTCTATTGTTTTACCCAAACCGACTTCATCGGCAAGAAGGGCCCCTTTTGAAAGCGGAGACCGGAACGCAAAAAGTGCCGCTTCAATTTGATGTGGATTTAAATCAACTTGCGCGTTGGAAAGAGTTGAAGAGAGTTTTTCCAAACTGTTGGACGAACAGCGCTTGGTTAACTCATAGGCAAAATATTTCGCGTGATAAGAGGTAAGCACAATATCTGGCTTTAAATACTATTTTTGTAAGAATATCAATGAGTTAAATTCAAAGATAGAGCCAATGATAAATCGACTGTGCGGTGAGGACGCGGCGCACATAATCTCTTGTCTCATCAAACGGAATCTCTTCCACAAACATTTCTGGCGATTCGTCTTGTCTCAAACTCAACCATCTGGCTACCGCTTCTTCACCCGCGTTGTAAGCGGCGACAGAATAGGCGGTCTCATTTTTGAATAATTTTTGAAGAAAGTGAAGATAGAAAGCACCAAGCCGGATGTTGACATCGGGCTTCAGAATTTCTGGCAGATGAAAATGTTTCAGGCCGGAACTCTCCGCCACAACCAGAGCGGTTTGCGGCATCATCTGCATCAAGCCAATCGCACCCGAAGAAGAAACCGCATTTTCACGAAATCGCGATTCCTGCCAGATGACGGCAAAAACGAGATAGGGATCGAGTTTTCTTTTTTTGCTCTCTCTCTCGACAAAAGTTTTGTAACTGCGGGGATATTTTTCTTCCCACTTCCAGCGTTCCTTCCCCTCTTCCAGGGGTGCCGGAGAGTTCAAAGAGGGAAAATTTTTCAAAACCAGAAACCCGTAATAGGTGGTGGCATATTGATCGACCAATTTTTGTCGCAATTTTTCTGCCGCATCATGGCGATTCAGTTTTTCCAGAACAACCGAGCGCCAGTAGAGAGACTGTGGAGAAGAAATTTTGTGCCAACTTCGGAGTGCCTTTTCCAAATGACCCAGTCTGAAATCGCACCAGCCGCGCCACCAGGCGGTCTCGGGTCCGCTGAAATGGGCCAGCAATCTTAGAGACTTCTCATAATCCTTTGCTTCCAGTGCTGTCTTGAAGGCACGCTTCGCCATTTTTTGCGCCACTTTTTTGGATGTGGCGCTGTGCATGAGCTCTTCATAAATTTTTATCGATTCGGGATAGCGCTTCAGGCGGCTTAAACCAGACGCCACTTTTAACAAACTTTCCTCCCGCATTTCGGGGTCCTCTGTTTTCTCGATTATTTTCTGGAACAGATCGTTCGCCTCTTCATATTTTTTGAGCCCCATCAGCGCCCTGGCTTCGAGAAACATCACCCGATCTTCCTCTTGGGAATAGGACTGCAAAGCCTTCCAGGCTTTTTCAAACCAGCTGAAGTCGATCAGGGTTTCGATATCTTCCAGATTGGCGGGAGACATCTGTTCAGCCTCCAGAATTTTGGGCAAAGGATCGGCATGGGCGAAAAAAGGGGTGATCAAAATTGTCATTGCGAGCGCCAGCGAAACAATCCCGATTTTTCCGGGATCGCCACGTCGCCCTTTGGGCTCCTCGCGATGACAATGGGATTTAAAACGATGTGCCAAACTGCAGAATGAGCGTTCCATTTTTGATCGGCTTTCCGGTGATGTTGTCGGTCATCCCTGTCAAACGATTGCGGTTGGTGACAATGATGCCATACCCCAATCGGCCGGTCACCGGAAGACCGTGACCAATCACCATATCGGCTCGCAATTCGGTGCCGACACCCAGCATGAACTTGTCGAAAAAATTATTGAGACTGTCGCGACCCGGTTCAATGGCATTCCATGCGTCACCATAATCGGCAAAAAATCCCATATGAAGGTTGTTCAGAAAAAAGGGCGAAGTTCCCAAACCTCTTTGTGGCGAAACCAGAGGGAGCCGATATTCGCCCGAGAGCAACATCACCCGGTTTCGGTCAAACGAGGCCACCGGCAAACCTCTCAAACTGAAATAGCGTGTGTAACCGGCTCCGGCCAAAACACCCTCGCCCAGATCGCCGCCCAAAGTGAATGTGCCGGGGATCACCGAATCACCATTGGCAAAACCACCGGCGGCGCGCACCGCAAAAACATTGTTGCGACCGAGTGGGAGATATTCGCGATAGTCTCCCATAAAAATCTGCTGTTCATTTTTTTCGGCGGAGAGAAGTCTGGCATCGGTGATGGTCCCCTGCAGTTTGAGTCTGCGTCCCTGTTCCGGATGGCTGATGGAGGCGGGATAGGCCACCGTCTGGCCATAAACATAGGTCAGGTTGATCCCGGCAAACACGCCCAGATTGAGAGCCGCCGCCTCGGAGGGGAGAATCGGGGTGATCGCATTGCGGTCTTCATAAAAATAGCTGGCCCCAACACCCATGCGGCTTCCCAAAGGCATTGAAAAATAGGTGTAAGCATTCCGACGTTTTTCATAAAAATGATAGGTGTTGCCGGTGCTGAAACTCAATGTTCCAAAATCGACAGCGAAATCGTTGATCCCCAATCCCATCACTGGCAACAATCGGTTGTAGGAATAGTTGGCAAAGTAACCGAGATAGTTGGGTCCCTCTCGAAAGGTCGGCCCGGCCGTCCAGTTGTGATAGTGGAGCGGATCGTTCCCCCCGGTGGCGGCGGTAACCAGAAAGCCGTCGCTCAAATATTGAAAACCGGGAAGCACATATCGCGGCAAAAAGAGCGATTGGCCAAAGGCATTATATTTTTTTGACTTCAATCCAGAAATCCAGCTCTCCGGCTTGTCTTCAACCTCTGTTTTCCAGTCTTCGTTCTTCTCTCCCAATTCCCGGTTCTCTGTCTTCAGTTCTCCCCTTTTCTCTTTTCTCCCCGTTTTCTTTTTCTCCTTTGGCTCTGTTATCTCCATTTTCACATACGGAATTTTCCGGACATCATATCCTTCTGCATTGTAATAACGGGCGAGCAGATCACCCTCTGGAGAAAGAGCCGGTTGAAACACGCCGGTCGTTACATGCGTGAGGCGCCGTGTTTTCTGCAAACCCCAGTCATAGGCATAAAGATTGTTGACCCCGTCTTCATCCGAACTGAAAACAATTGTTTTGCCATCCGCACTCCATGCCGGTCTCGATTCGACCGGCAAACCGTTGTGCGTCACGCGCCGCAATACAGCGCCATCACTGGTGTAGACATAGAGCTCCCAGCCGACATTATTATTGAAACGAACCAGTGCGATTTTGGAACCATCGGGAGAATAGCGCGCGTTGGCAAACTGGGTGCCTGTTGCATTGGTGGCATTTTCCAAAACGTCAATTTTTTTGGATGCGACATCATATATATTGAGTGTGTCGGTTCCATTTTCGTTTGAAGCGAACAGAATTTTTGTGCCATCAGGAGAGATGTCGGGATCTCTGGCTCTCGCTCCTTGTGTCAATCGCGTCACCTTTCTGGTGTCGATATCGACTTTGAAAAGATCGTAATAACGATGGACCCGTTGGAACGTGGCGATCGAAGAGAAGAGGATCGATTTGTCATCGGGAGAAAAACTCATCTGGCCGGGAACTCTCTGCTTAAGCAGTTTTATTTTTTTGCCCGTCTCCAGATTTTTAAGCCAGACCACCGGAGCCTTCTTGGGGCTCAAAGCCACATAGGCCAACATTTTACCGTCTCTTGAAAATGTCGGGAGATAAAACGAGTCTTCTCCGGACAAATAACCCTCCGTTGCGGTAATGCCCTCTCTCTTTAAGCCCTCTTCCCAAATTCCATATTTTTCACGGAGCTCGACCTGCCACTCTTTCCACAATTTGCTGATGCTCTTTCCAAAAACGACTTTGGCGTCGTGGTTGACATTGCCGATCCAGAAAGAGCGCTCGGTCATCCGTTCAAAAGCCAGAAGTTGGTCTTTGCCAAAACGGTTTTCAAGATATTGAAGAAATTTCACGCCGAAAATATATTGGGTCTGCGAGCCGGGCCATTTCCAGTGGACCCCGTCGGCACGATCAATGGGGGGGAATTTATCATACAAGACCGCCGTCCTCACCATCATCTCGCTCAACGCCGCCCGCCCCCGACCCCCTTTGGTTTCGTCGGTCTCTTCCAATGTGGCGATGCCTTCACGGTTCCAGCCGGGTGTCATCGCGGCAGGCGTGATTAATTTTCCGAAGATATAGTGCCACGGTGTCCAGAAACCGCCGTAGGCATCAAGATGCATGATGTGCGTATACTCATGCAGGATGAGAGTCTTGAGCCAGTTGTCATAGGTGTTGAGAGAGCTCTCCGGATCGGGGGGGGCAAGTCGGAGAAGAATCCAGTTGTAAGGAAGGGTGCTGGCCAGACCGTTCGATTCGTCGAAGTTGTCGGTTAAAATAACCTGCGTTCTCCCCCACGGCTTCCAGCGAAACTGCGGGGAGAGTTTTGTAAAGGCCTCTTCAAAATATCCAGCCGCTCTTTTGGCAACCGCTTCCTCTTTTTTTTCAAAATGAATCGCAAAGTGGCTGGTCTTGATCGTCTGCCATCCTTTGAGCGGATAAAACGTGGCGGCATGAACGGTTTGCGACGCCGTCAGAAAAAATACCGCAAAAAAAATCCCCCAAAGCTTTCGCATTTGGGGGAAATTATATTACTTTTTGAGCGGGGGCAAGGGGGGATTAAAGACAATTCCTGCCAAAACACTTTGGTTCTTTTTCAGGCTTTTCCGGTTTTTCGCAATATCCCGATTCATTGCGAACGATGGTGTCTCCATAATAATAAGTCGTTCCAGTCTGAGGTGTCTCATTGGAACGGCAGCTGGGCCCCTCAACCACCTGTGTTCTACATTGTCCCAATTCCACACAAGCTTTGGCCCCTTGCCATAATCCAAACATGGCTGAAATCATTTCATCGGATTTTTTCTGACGCAATTGGGGACTGCTCAAAACAGCAATGGAACGTATGTATTTTTCTTGAAGACCAACCAAATCTCCAACATCCCATCCCTGATGAAAAATCCACCAACCTCCTTCATCATGACTTTTTGCCTTGGCAACCAGGGCATCGGAAAACTGAATGGCGGCATCGGTTTTTACGCCGGCCATCTGTCGACCGAGCGGTTCCACGCACTCCGTCTGAAAATTACTGACGGCTTGGCATTCATAAATCTGTTTCGCGCCATCAAAAAAAGGATCGACCGAGTCATTCAAAGGGGTTTTCAATTCGCCTTTGCCCGCCGTCACAGCCACCAAAAAACGACCGACATTTACAGGAAGGACATCCTCTGTCTTGGTGTTTCCGTCATAGACACTTCCATCTTCGGCAAAACGGAGAGACCCCTGTATTCCGCCCCCATCCTTCAAGGTATAAGGGACCAGAACAACGCCATCCCCCACATTCCCCTGATAAACATCCACAGAGCCGCTTAGGCCATACTGATTAAAAACCTTTTTTGCTTGAGTGTAAGCTTGGCTACCATAAGCCGCATTCACTCCCCAGTAAAATTTCGTAAGATCCAGTTTTGCAGTTCCTGTCATAATGCCTCCTTTTTGGTTTTACTGTTACCTAATGACTCTTGTACCGGGGCCACCTCTCATTTATATTCCTCAATCTTCTATCATAAGAATAAGGACCATTTTCATTGCTACAATAATCACTGCCCCAGCTCCAGCAGGCCGTAAGATGATACGTTGTCGTTGATTTTTCTGGTTCTTCTTCACAAAAAGCCGCCGACGTAAAAACAACCTGCTCTTTATAGAGGTAGCTATCTTCACTATGAACAATTTCCCCTTCGTCGCAATCGGGTGAAGACCCCTCTTTGATCGTGCACTGTCCCATCACAACACAAGCATCCACGCCTTCTGATTCTGCCAATATTTCTGGAATCATTTTATCCCTTACCATTGCAAGACGCTGTTCCGACCCTTCAAGGGAAGTCTTGTCTATAAGGTCAACCTGTCTCCGATATTTTTTATAAATCGAAATGGCTTCGCCCAATTCCGGTTTTTCTTTAAAACCAAAGAATCTGTCCACTTTATCTTCATTGGATCTGGCTTCTTTTTTTGCATCCAGTTTAATTCTTCTCACCATGGAGGCGGAAAAAAGGAGCAAGTCATCCGCCTCTGCGTTATTTCTTTCTGCAAGTTCTGCTCGTGCCGGTTTCAGGCACTCTTGCTCAAAATTATCTTTGACTCGGCACTGATAAATTTGGCGGGCGATTTCGAAAGAATCAGCATCGGCTTTTTTCAAAGGATTTTTTAATTCCGATTTTCCTGCCGTCAAGGCAACCAAAAATCGGTCAACGGTAGCCGGCAGACTTCCTTGCAAATTTATTTTGCTGTCGGAAAGAAGAACAATGCCGTCATTGGGCTCTCCCTGATAAACATCGACCCTCTCTTGCAAGCCATTCTCTTCAAAAACTTTCTTTGTCTGAAGATAGGCATTGTCTTTGTAGACTGTTTTGATTGCGGCGTAGAATTTTTTGATATCCAGATGATTGTTGCTCATATTATCTCCTCATTACAGCCCTGCAATGGGCTGGATGTTTCCCGCACCAGTCATCAGAGTCTTTTTCTTTCTTCTCTTCGATCTTCTTGCATTCTCCACTCCCATTTGCATAAACTTTTGCGCCCTTATAAAAATAGGTTGTCTTGCTATCGGCTTTATAGCCATCGTCGCAATCGGGCGTCTCCACCTCTGTTGTACATTGCTTCAGATCAACACACTCGGGGCCGTAGCCATCTGAAATCATTTCTTGAAACATTTTTTCTGCGGTGGCCAACCGTCGCACAGATCCATCCAAAGAATCAGCCTCAATTTTTTCCACACGATCTGAAAACTTATTATAATCATTTCGTATATCGCTTGCGTCAGAACCACTGCCGAAATTATTTTTAAACCAACCCTTATCTTGTTTTTCAGCAACTTCCATTAATTGATCGGCCAAGGTGAGCACCGCTTCCGATTTTTCATTGTTTCTGCGACGTTTTGCTTCGGCAATTTTTTGTTTGCCAGGCTCCACACACTCTGCCTGAAAATTCTTTTCAAATTGGCATTCATAAATTTGCATCGCCCCTTTAAGAAGAACCGCCTGATCCTCATCCATCGGGGCAGTTAACCCCTTTTCTCCCGCAACGGCGGCGACCAGAAATTGGCCGACAGCGGCCGGCAATTCATCCTGATTTTTACCCAATCCACCCCGAACGCTCCCATCCTCTGAAAACCGGAGAAGGCCAAGGACAGATTGATCTCCCGCTTTGTATACATAAGGAATCAGAATAGTGCTGTTGCCGGCAGACTCCTGATAAACATCAACGGTTTTTTGAAGACCATACCGACCAAAAACCTTGTAGGCCTGTGCAAGAGCCTCATTGCCATAGGCCACTTTCACTCCCCAAGAAAACCGGGTGAGATTTAGTTTTGCAGTTTCTGTCATAATGCCTCCTTGGTTCACGTTTGATTCTTATGGATGTAACGCTTGAAAAAGGAAAAAGTTCGGTCGGATATTAAAAAATCTTATTTTTGTTTCAATGTCCTGAAGCATAGGCCCTCACCTCTTCTGTGGATGGCAAACAGGCTTTAAAGGCACTCTGTTGAATCGGTTTGCAAATATAACCCTCCTCTGTCCGACAATCCGAATCTTGCTCGCAGGTGACAACGCAAAATCCAAAATTATAATCAGAAATGTGTGGATAATAAACGGTGTCGACTCCCAAGGCGCTCTGTTTTACAGAAACGGAGGGACGGTTATCGGCACCCAACGGACAACTCTCTGAAACCCGATATCCCCATTCACTGCAATAGCCCCCTGTGTAATCAGAAAAATCGATGCAAAAACCCGTGGCGCAATCAGAGCTTTCGACAGGGCCATCCGATGCGAAAGGTCCATCGAGATGACAAGAATCCCCCGTTACTCCGCCACAGACCCGATCTTCATCGGTCATGCCGTCGCAGTCATCATCTATTCGATCGCATATTTCGGTTCCCGGCCCAAGATATCTTGCTGTCGTCTCCACCCAAGCTCCATTTTGACATTCTCCCCACCCCGGTCTGCAAAAACTGACCCATTTGGTTTCCGGCGGAAAAGGATAAATTTCACCGGTCAAGGGCATTCCATCATCCCCTTCATCAGTCATGCCATCGCAGTCATTGTCTTTACTGTCGCAAATTTCTTCAGAGCCACCGTATTCATTAAAATAAATCCACTCCCAAGCAAAAGAGCAATAACCATAGACATGGCATTCTCCAACCGGATGAAGTCCATCAGGGTTGTCATCTTCTACAATTTTATACCTATCATTCTCATTAAGCAGACAAGACGATTCCCAAAAACCGTCCGCACCGCAATATTGCTTGCCCAGATCACAAGCGCCGCAGGAACGCATCTCCCCCACATGACATTTTATTCTTTCTGCGGTCACCACATCGGGATGAGCGATTGCACTGGCGGTTTTTGGAACACCGCTGGATGTTTGTGAAAAATTTTTATCATCATCCACGGACTGTTCACCCCCACAACCCAACGCTTTGGTGGCCAGCAGAAAAAATGGATTGAATGTGTTGATTTGTAAAATCGTTTTGCCGAGCCAGAGAGCGGCATTTTGAAAAGGAGTGTCAGCCACGGCCATGATGTCTTGGGGCGGAGCATCGGATTTTGAGAAAGAGACAGATCTATTTTGAACGGGATTTATCATCTTAAGTCACAGGTGGACGCCTCATCTGCACAAGGACTTTCGTATACCGCCCAACAGAGATCGGGCGGCTGTCTAAGCCAAACTTGGATGGTCCAGTTTTCTTGGTTGGGGATGATGCGAATAAATTTGTCGGAGTTAAAGGTTGTCCACTTATCTTTATTGGAATTAGGATAGATGTAATCATTACTACTATGGCCATTGTATCCAACTCTTTCCTGCGGCCACTCATTATTTCCAAGTAAGAAAACTTCGTCTTGATAGTGAACACTCTCATAACCGAGTAAAAATGTCATAAGTTTATCGTGATCAAATTCATCGCCATACCCATACATGTTCAAATAAACACAAGTTGACATTTTTGCTGTGAGACTTGCATTTTTATGACAGTCATCATTTTGATCCACCACTCCCGTCTTCTTGCAAAACACAATCCCCTCTGGCCCTGCAGGAGATGGCGGAGGCGGTGGTGGTGGCGCAACCTGCGGCGACCCCCCATCATTTAAAAATGGTTCAGGAGCTTCCATGCAACCGCCCAGGCTCAAGGGAAGGAGAAAAAGCGATAAAAGTCCTCCGATGAGAACTTCTCCTACCGATTTTTTTTCTGCATCGTCAGGATGATACGCATCTATAGGACTCTTATCAGTAACACGCTCTCCCCGTGCATGGTCATAAGTACCGACCACCCGCCCATGTGAATATATTGAAACATTTTTGACGTCGCTCATTTTTCACCTCCTAAAATACGGCCGATGGCATAAAGCCGAGTCCCACTGTCCCGCCATACTCCATGGCATTGTCCGGCAGTAGAACGTCGCGATCTTTTTGCGATGACCAAAGATTTCTAAATCGTCCTTCGATATAAAACTCCATAGCCCTCCCTAGCGGGTGATGATAACTTCCCGTCACACCCGCTTCGGTCTTTTGCCACAACGGGTAATAATCGGCATATCCACGATAAACAAGCGCACCAAGAAAGCCCCTCTGTTCACCGAATAGTTGGGCAGTCAGTTTTGTTTGAAAATGATTGTCTATATGATCGGAGTCAGGATCAAATGAAACACCAGATGCGCCTGTATCATGAGGGAACAATTTATGATCTTCTCTTTTACAATTATGTGAAACCTGACTACAGAACTCCGAGCCTTTGTGTGAAGGATAAAGATTAACACCGGAGAATTCTGTGTTCAGACCGAACATCGTGTAACTTGAGAGGATGTAAGCCATGTCGCTTGTATCCAATACGCGATCCGAAACCGTTACCGGCGTCCCTTGAAATTGCCAATTAATACCCGTATGCACGTTCATGGGAACGAAGATCCATGGATTTGAATTTTTCCACCAGAGGATATCTTCCTTGACCAAAGAAGTTCCAATTTCAAAAAAATTACGCTCAAAAAAGGGTATCTGCCATTCAAGGTCAAAAAGGGTTAGTTGTGTGTTATCTCCGACAATAACACTGTCTTGGGCGAATACATTATTATTTACAGCAAACCCTCTCTTTTTTTGATCCCACAATGTGAGATCCAAAAGAGTCCCTCTAAAAAGAACATTGCTATCTTTTAAACGAGTCAGCCCCGGTTCGGTGGTCAGTGCCAGCCTCATTCCCTTCCGCCATCCCCTATCAATGGTGGCATCATGCGACCCAGCGTAAGAGGCTGGTATCGTGTGTTCTCCCAGATTCCATTCTTTGAAGGCATCTTTAAAAAGGGTGTAGCGTTTAGAATAATCCAGCCCGAGTCTGAAAGCGAATTTTCCCCAAACGGTGAGAGATTCTCTCTCTTCGTGGAGCTCTTCAATTTTTTTTAATCTATCAAGGGCTTCGGGAATCCCTTTTCCAAGTCCAGTTGGTTTGTAGGTGGGGTGGTAGGTGGGAACGAGTTCGGCAGGCATATTAATTTTTCTTTGTTCTTTGCCCCCTTCCTGTTCTTCAGATTTTGCAGGTTCTTCTTCGGTAGACTCTACTCCTAATACACATTTTTTATATCCCTCATAATCTAGGGCTTTGACCATGTATTGTTGTTCGCATTTGCCCGCAGTTGTTTTGTAGTTGGGGCCCATCACAACTATTCCTTGTTCATTGCCCTCTTCCTGTCCTGCAGGTTCTTCTTCATTACTAAGCTCGTCAGGCACGCTCAAACCCAGCTCCGAGGCACATGTTCTGGCCCCGCTTAGCGGCATGACGGATCCACATTTTTCTTGGATTTGATCGAGCACTTCTTGGCCAAGCATTACATTTTCAGGGTTTTCTGCGCATTTTTTTATCAATTCTCCCTGATCCTTCACCCGGTATATCGACTTACAAATTCGGTTCAGTGTCATAGATGCCTCCCAATCTATACAAAATTCATGCCACCTCCTCCCCCAAGAAAAGTGTGTTAAATAAAAATTACTGTCTCAAAATTAACAAGCTGTCTCACTTATCGAACACTTAAAACCGATCGATATAAACAAACAACTGCTCCGATAATTTTTTAATCTCTTGGCTGTATTGTTCGAAATCTTTGTCCAGATCAAACAGATCGGCGTGTACGGCATCCAGTTGTTGGTCACTTGCCATCGCGTATTTTTCTTCTTCTTGCCGATAGGCCATCATTTGCTGGTTTGAGACCCCCAGATTTTTTCTTTTTCCGTCAATGCCCGCCATCTGCCGGTCGAATGCCACCTTTAAATTATTAAGTAACGTCATTCTCTGCTGAACCAGGGCATTGAACGCATTAACATCGGCTTCCTTGTATTTTTTGTTACTTATTTTTTTGGAAATACTGGCCAACTTTTCATTGAGAGAGTCGTTCAAAAGACATTCATATTGTTTCTGCCGCTGTCTGTATTTGTAATCGATTTTTTTTGCATGTCTGTCTTCCAGGGTCTGTTCATATATTTGCGATGCCTGTTCCATCTGCCTTTGCAGATTTTTTCTCTGATTGCCGAAATCGACATATTTCAGCCACAAGGCCTCGCTATCTTTGGAGGCTGCGGCCAGGATTTGTTCTTCGGTATCGGCCATTTTTCTTTCCGCTTCGTTATCTTGAATACGAAAATCAATCAGTTTTTGGCGCAATTCCACGTTTTTTCTTCTGGACGCAATGTCGTAGACAATGCGTTCCTTCCACAAAACATTTGATTCTTCACACGCTGGTGGCGTCGCCCACGCCTCATTAATGAATACAATGAGACAGACAGCGATCACCATAAGACCAAATTTTTTCATAATGTCCCTCCTCACCCAAGATATCCGTTTCATTTTGAGCCATCGACACATTGCCTGTGCTGTTGGTGATTTCTTCCATCAACATGAATCGAGCGGCCAAGACTTCCTGTTCAAGAGAAGGTCTGCCGATCAAAAAAACCAGCGCCATCATCGCGGCAAAAACAACTCCACCTCTCACAAGCTGCTTTTTGCGAAGTCTCTTTTTATGGAACTTCCCGAACGCCCTGCCCAGCAGGGCACTTTGTCTCTCTTCGTCAAGCTCCGGCACTTTCCATGCCGGAAATTTAAAAGAATCATTCATAGGTCTCCCCCAATATTTTTTTCATCTTCTTTTTGGCTTCATTCAGACGCGATCTCACCGTCCCGATGTTGATGTTCAACGCATCGGCTATCTCTTGATATGAGAGCTCTTGATAAACCTGCATAATCAAAACCGATCTGTATTTATGATCCAACTGATCTATGGCTTTTTTGGCCCACCCTCCCTCCTGGTCATTTTCAAGCGAAACTCCCGGTGTAACACCCGCTTCAAAGGTATTTTTATTCTCCATCAAAAAGAAGGACCTTATTTTTCTTTTCCTTAAGTGTGAAACGGCACAGTTCGTTGCCACACGATAAAGCCATGGCCGCCAGAGAAACAATTCGCTGTTATTTTTTTCGATATGCTCCATAAGCTTCACAAACACATCACTCAAAATATCTTCCGCCTCGGCGGAGTTGAAAGTGTAGCGGCACAAATAACTGAACAGCTCATTTGAGTGCTTTTTGAATAGGGTATCCACACTTTCCATTTTTGAATCCTATGAGTGTAACGCGCGAGCGGGAATAAAGTTCGAATTGAACGTTATTTATTTGGAAGTTATAACTTTTGGAGATCAATAAGGAAAGTCTATTTCACAACCTGCCTGAACGGTCTCAATTTGGAATAGCCCTCGCGCACCCACTTGGCTTCGAAGAGATTTCCATCTTTGTCGGTGTCGCCGTCGGTGTCGATGAAAATGGGATTGGTGAAGGCCCAGGCGGGGGCACCGACTTTTTTATCTTTGTGAAACTCGGAGAGTTTTGCCGGATCAAAATTCTCCGGCGCCTCTTTGGGAGAGACCAATGCGTTGGCAACGATGGGAAACAGCGAGCGATAGCCCTCCGTCTCTTGTGTCCCCTTCGCCACAATCACCACCCAGGTATCTTCCTTCACATTGATCGTGATTTGCAGACGCGCGCTGATTTTGCCATCCTTTTGTTTCCACTCTTTGAGGGACTCATCCGAGAGTTTGAACCGCTGGGTCGCATCGTAGACATAACGGGGAACGTGGTAGGGTTTTGCAAACTCCGAAGGGCTCAAAGCCTCATCGCGCATGGCAAAGCGACCGTTGTCCTCGGCGGGGATTGGCTCGGTGTTGGCATAAATTTCGATCGTATCGAACCAGGCCCAATCGGGGGCCTCCACCAGAATATCAAACGTGATCGATTTTCCGCTGATGGTATCGCCCACTCCGGCCTTCTCTTTATTTTCATTCGTGGCGGTTATCGCAATATAGGGCCCTGCCGACACAACGACGTGCCCCTCATTGATACTGTGTGCATAAACCTCTTCATCGATGTCGGTGAAACTCGTCCCCATACCATCCGCCGGATCGACGGAAGAACTGATAAAATTTCTGGGCATCCCCAGAGGAACGGCCACTTCCTGGTGACTGTCCGAATTTCCCGTTGCTGTCGGCGTCAATCCCAGATTCAAAAGATTAAACCAGGTCGGCAGGGCCGATTCCCAAAGCTGGTTGCCGTGCACATCGGGCCCGATCACCAGCTCGACAGCGGTGAAGGTATCCATAATCAATCCGGAACTCTCCATCGTATAGGGAGGCGTTGGTGCGCGATTGGCGGGAGCCGCAAGACGGCGTTCGATTGGATCGGCATAAGAAACAAACGGCGGAATGCCGAATTTTTTTTCATAAACCGGCGTTGTCAGCCAGCCGGTGGCGACCGGAAGACCGTTGACACTATCCGAAATGTGATTGAGCTGAATAACCTCTTCTCCCGGATCGAGCAGGGCCTTCTCCACAATTTCCCCAGGAGAGAGACAATAATCGGCCGCGGGTGAAACTTCATCCCAGGAATGCAGAGACCAGTCGAGCGCGCCGTGATCGGGATCTTCCATGTCGGGCGTCATCGGAAAAGCATGTATGTGCCCATAATGATTGGGGGTGATTTCATCACCGACCACGGTTTGAAGGCTGTCGGAATTGAGCAGACCCTGGCTGACCAGCTTGGCCACCACCGGACGATAGTCGGTCAAATAATCGTGATCGGAACTGTGAAGCACATCGAGTCCGTCGGCCGCGGCCGCGAGCGCACGATTCTCCAGGCTGAACCCGCTGTCGGGACTGGGAAGGGCGTGGATATGAAAATCGGCGGAGACAAAACCGGGCGTCGCCACCACTTTTTTCAAAACAACGCCACTGATGCTGATGCTGGATGAGGCCTGCACCGTCACATCACGTTCCACAATCGAATATTCCGGCCCGTGCGAAAAAACAAAATGATAGGTTCCCGGTTCAAGTTCAAAAGAATTTCCCCTCTTCAAACCGATGCCGCCTGCGGCGTTGATCAGCTTGGCATCGACAATGCCGAACGGTTTTACAAAAACACCGATATCCGAAAAGGTGCCAGCCCCTTCGGTTTCCGGGCTGGGGTCTGTCCCGACAATCGTGAGTCGGGAGGGAATTTTCATGCCGGTCTCGTCAGTGACACCGCCACTGATCTGCACGATGCCGGTTTCTCCCAAGGTGCAAACAATCTGGGTCCCCTGAATTTGAGTCAAATCAATCTGCGAAGGCGTGCAACTGCCGGCCCGCAGAGTTCCATTTTCGTGATAGCCCTCTTTTTCCACCCAGACTTCATATTTGCCACTACCAAACGCCTGTCCCACCAGACCTTTGCCGGTCGGCAGGAGGCCGTGGAATCGGCCGTTCACATCGGTGACATAAGTGACGATAGTGCCACCGCCCAGTTTTTTGACAGCCACCGTTGCACCATAAATCGGCGCACCACTGGCCACCACCACCTGCCCTGTGAGTGTGGCGGTCGGCACTTTCAAAATCTGGAGTCCCGTATCGAGCACCGATCCGGCAGAGCCATCCCCCACCACAAAATAACGGGTGAGCACGCGATCGGTCTCCGGAGGAATCACAAAATGGATGTCGGGAGTGGCACGATTTCCGAGCGGCAGAATTTTCAAAAATTCCTCACCCAACAAAACACCGGTCACGCCGGAGTAGCTCAAAGAACTGGTGGTATAGAGTTCGTCTGGCGCATCGGGCTTCTCTTTGTCTTTCGGTTTTTTAAAAGAGCCGATGTCGTAGAAATATCCATACGAAACATCGCCCCCCGGAAACGCGGAAAAGATAATAGCCGGAGTGTTCTGCCCCACCTGCGATACTGTGGGTGGAGAAAATCCCAGACCCGGAATCAGCATCTGCAATTCGCCCCCGCCCACCAGAAAATCACCGACAGGCATCGAGATGGGATGACTGGAGGGATTGCTGAAGGTGGTGTCGATCTGCACATAATTTGCATGCGGATCGAGCCTGAAATCGGTTGTCACCTGCGGATACATATCCTTGACGGTGTCATCCACCTGAAAAGGAGAACGGCGATCATCAAAGCGGTCGGCGAAATTAATCTGTTGTCCGATGATGGCGAGGGAGGCATCGGCGATCCAGTCGAGATCGAGATAATCATAGACATCAATCATTCCGCTCGCCCGCAGAATTTGCGCTTCACCATCTTTGCCGTCGGCAATCACAATGTAATCAAAATTGTTGATGGTCCATTCGATGTTGACCAGTGGAAAGAGAGCATAGAAATGATCGTTGCCCGCCTCCCCCGGAGCACGAACGCGATCGGCATCGATAATATTTCCACCGAAGACATTGAGTCCGCTGTTTTTTGCCGGTTTCTGCAACAGCACGCGGATTTTGTCGTTGGAAAGGATCACATCTCCTTTTGTTCCCTGTGCCCCAGGCCCGCCAATCAGTTCTGAATCTTCCTTTACCGTCAATGCCGTCTGGGGTGTGGCCACCAGATTGGGAGATGTTTGCGGAGTAATCCCCAGCTCGTTGTCGGGGCAGGCGGTGAAGAGAGAAATCACCAAAACCGGCAATATATAAAGAAGTGGATGTTTGTTTTGCATCAATAGTCTTATCGGCTCAAACAGAAAAAAGTTGCTAGTGTGGGGGCGTTATAAATGCCGCATCGCGCCATTTGGCAAAGCATTTGACTTCGCCAAAACTCTCGGATAGAAGCGGCCCCGTGATCATCGGAATTCCAAAAGAAATTAAAACCAAAGAGACGCGGGTCTCCATCATTCCGCAAGGGGTGCGCCAGCTGATTCAGGCCGGACACCAGGTTCTGGTTCAGCAAAAAGCGGGAGCCGCCAGCGGATTCAGCGATGAAAGTTACACCCAGGTCGGGGCGACTCTCGTGGCCGATGCCGGAGAGGTTTGGGAAAAGTCCGATCTGATCGTCAAAGTCAAAGAACCGGTCGAGAGCGAATATAAATATTTAAGACCGGGACTTTCTCTTTTTACCTATCTTCATCTGGCCAGCGTGCCTGCTCTGACCGATGCCCTCTGCCAGAATAAAGTGACCGGAATCGGTTATGAAACGGTGGAATTGGAAGATGGCGAGTTGCCTCTTTTGAAACCGATGAGCGAAGTGGCCGGCCGCATCGCCACACAGATCGGAACTTATCTTCTGCACGCCAACCACGGCGGCAAAGGTTTATTGTTGGGCGGCGTCACCGGAACAAGCCGGGGATTGGTCACCGTGATCGGCGCCGGATGGGTGGGCTTGAATGCCGCAGATGTTGCGGTGGGACTCGGAGCCGAGGTCGTTGTTCTGGATATTAAAGATCACAAATTGAGACAGATTGAAGAGAGGTTCAAAGGAAAAGCCCGCGCGGTTCGTTCCACATCACAAGCGATTGCCGAGTGGATCGCCAAATCAGATTTGGTGGTCGGTGCCGTTCTGGTTTCCGGCGACAAGGCCCCAACTGTTCTCACCAAAGAAATGGTGGGATCGATGGAAGAGGGATCGGTCGTTGTCGATGTTGCGATTGATCAGGGAGGTTGCATCGCCACCTCCAAGCCGACGACACATGCCGAGCCGACTTATAGAGAGCGCGGCGTGATTCACTATTGCGTCACCAACATGCCGGCCCTCACACCGAGGACTTCAACCGAAGCCTTGACCGCCGCAACACTCCCTTATGTTTTGAAATTGGCGAACCTGGGAATTCAAAAAGCGCTGGAGCAAGACTCCGCACTCAAACTTGGCCTGCAAACCGAAAATGGCAAAGCCATCCATCCGATCATCCAAAAATTATTTCCGAAGTGGAGTTGAAAGAGCGATCAACTTTCAGCGGTCATTTTCTGGACCAGATAAAATACAACCCTTCCAACGTTAGAAACCGTTCCACACTTTCAATCGTCTTTGATTCCTGCGCAATGAGAGAGGCGAGACCGCCGGTGGC
>JAUSII010000032.1 GCA_030648035.1 Deltaproteobacteria bacterium
CGGTCGTTTTGCCAACCTGTCTGGGGCCTACCAAAATCTGAATAAGAGGGTTTTTTTCAGCCAGTCTTTTTGATAAAGTCCTCTGAAATCGAAGTGTTATGTTCATCTCATGATTTTATGAGATGCATCTCATAAAGTCAATAACAACTTCCTATATCTTTATTTCCTTTTCAAAAACGTCGGCATCTTTTGGAAATTTTACTTCCACCACCTGCAACGCGCTCAAAAAGGGACCTTTTGGATTTCCAATAAAATCTTTGAGCATATCCTGAACAATATTTTTGAAAGTTTCGTAGGTCATTGCAAGATGATCGATGATGGCAAAAATATCATCCGGGTCCTGTTTGTAAAAACGTTCCAGTTTCAATTTGATCAGATCTTCCGACATCACGGAATTTATTTTCAAAAAATTTCCGGAAAATACATTGAGAGTTTGGGCGTGTACCAAGTCGACGGTTGTTGCGACGGTAATAATATCCACCGGAATTTTGATTCGCTCGCAAATTTCCTTGAACAAAGAGGCGTCACGGGTTGGAGCTATATCGATATCCAGTGTGGATCGGGATCTGAACCCTTGCAGAATGATGGCCAAGCCGCCGAGAAGAGTGATTTCAATTTTTTTATTTCTTTGCTGAAGTTCCGCATCGATTGTTTTGAAAAGTTTTTTTGCCCCTTCCATGTCAATTGATTTCATTTCAAACCTCTCTGTTGATAGAAGCGATATTGTGAAAGCAACAACTGTGCCCGGACCGGTTTTTGATAAAGACGCCAGTCGCCCAAAAATTGAAATGCCTTTGCCTCTTTTGCAGAGGTG
Source organism: Deltaproteobacteria bacterium (assembly GCA_030648035.1). GTDB lineage: Bacteria > UBA10199 > UBA10199 > SPLOWO2-01-44-7 > SPLOWO2-01-44-7 > JAUSII01. The sequence goes on from JAUSII010000032.1 coordinate 815, forward strand.
TCGACAAAGCGGGTGTCTTCCAAAAGGGCTTTATAAAGAGAGGCGCGACGTGGGTAGAGCAGATTTTTGAGGCGGGCAAGTTCCAGAAGACAGCATCGATAGGCGTCTAAAAGGGGGAGGGCCTTCTCGGTCAATTCATAGAAAACAGACCCCTTTTTATAAGCTTTTTTGACAAAACCCTTTTTGACCAGACTATTTATGGCAACAAGATCATTTTTAAGCCGACTACGGGCTTCAACTCCAAAAACAGTTAATTTGTTGAAATAATTAGTATTTAACATAATAATAACTTTTATATAGTCACTATAACTAATTTAGTTAATAATATCAAATGAATATTATATTTTTAACAGTCACATGACAAAAGGAAGCGGCTACCTTCTGTCACGCCGTTGCAAAAGGTAGCCGCTTCCTTTTGTCACGGAAGCAACTTTGGCCCATTCCCTGACGATAATCTCTTTATGGCGGAAGTTGAAAAAATGAACTGGTTGGACAGGATGGTTTCTGGTGATCAGCGGCAGTTGGCCGAGGCGCTGGACAAAACTGACCCCGACCCTTGTACGCAGGAAGCGTTCATAGTCGATCCACAAAAGAGAATGGATGCATTTGAATCGGTGGTCGATCTGGTGGCTCCACAGAATGTGCTGGCCAAACAACACCCCAAACTCTATTTCGTTGCCGAACATTTTGAATCTCAAGTCCGTGCTCTTTCGGTCCCCCAACTTTTGGGCAAACTTGCCTCGTTGGAGAAGAGTGCTTTTTTTTACGACAAAAAAACGCACACCGCCAAGGTGAATGACTTTGAAGCCTTCTTCGCCCTCAACAATTATCTCAAAGCCATAGAGCGGATTTCCTACAAAGATCCCGACTATTTGAAAGAAGTAGACAAACCGGAATTCTATCGTTTCTCCATTCTGGTGGCCGACAATATGACGCCAGAAACCCGTGGTCTTATTTTCAGGATGGAAAAAGAAAATTGGGATTTGCCGCGCCTGTTTCAGGAGACAAGAGAGGATGGTTTCCTCTGGCTGAAAACTTATTCCGGAGACATTTCGTTCTTTGATGAGCCGGGTTTCAAGTCGGGTCTTTTATTCGGGCAATATCTAACATTGAAATACCCGGAAGAAAAAATAACCGAAGCCAACAAAGAAGAATTTACCAAGCATGAAAGAGAATATGAGACAATCTATCTGGCTCGCGGTGTTTCGCCGGAAGAGCTGGCTATTCTAAAAAAACTTTCAAAAGCAGAATTATTGAAAAAAGTGCAGGAGATTGCAGGCACTTTCCCCGACATGGACAGTTCCGAAGAACGGGTGATCGCCAGTATGAGAATCATGGCAATTTCTTCGGAGATGAACAGGAGGGGGATGAGTGCAAGTGAAGGGATGACAATCAATGCCGATGTCGTCATGGCACTCTACAAATCCCATTGGAGAAATATTTCCCCAAAGATTATTGAAAGAGCGGTGAGGCCACAAATGGAGATCCAAAAATCTTTAAGCACAGAAAGCCGACTCGACAACTACCGGGCTCGAAGTGAATTTTTATCCGCGATTCGGGATTCCGTGGCGCAAGCAATAAATTTGGGAAAATTCAAAGACGGCACTTTTGATCCCGGCTTTCAGTCTTTTATCGGGATCTACGTTTTGATGGGGAAGAATGCCAAAATTCCCTTCACCGTTTCAGATCTAATGGATCAGGCCGCTGTTGTTCGCGCACAGTCCCACGATAAATTTTTTGCCGACCATTCTTTCGTGGCAAAAGAATCTTTTGCCTGGGATGAAATTCAGCAGGCGGAAAAAATCACAATTCCATTTTCGGCCTACCCCACAGGATCAGAAGAACTTTTTGGAAATGAAATCGATATTTTGAAACAGATTACCTATCGCGATGTCCCGGCTTATGATCTCGTTGCCCGATCGGTTGATACGGTTACCTTTGCCAAAACATTGGACAAGGACCATCAGTTTGCCGGAATGGCGGAAGGTCTTTTCAGGCATATCAATCTTGTTTGTGAAGATGAAAAAGGAAATCTTAGATCTTTGCCGCAACGTCTTCGTATTTTGGCGCATGAAGCTTTTCATAATATGGATGGTTTTAAAAATCTGGATGGCACTTTTCCCGCGGGCAATCAGTCCTCTCTATTAGCCGAAAGATCGGCTTATCTTTTCGACGCCCATGTTTTGAAAGAATATTTGAAATTGCGATTGCAACATGCCGGAGAAAAGCCGCTCTCTCCCAAAGAGCAGGATGAAATTTTAACAATTATTGCCGATGACGAATTCACCGCCAAAGTTGCAAATTTTTATATTTCAAAAACCTCTCCCGATTTTGACATTGAAGACCGCCGCATTGAACTGCCATTGCCGCTACAGTTGCAGATTGTTTCAACCAATAGATGGGGAATTTTCAATCCGAGCGAACCTTTGGTACAGTATCCCATTTTGACCAAGCATTATCTGAAACACGGTTGGGAAGATTGGTATGTCGGCAGTGTGATGCGCCAGATTCAAAATCCCGCACACCCTCCCACGCGTGCAAAAATAATGGGTGCGATGAACTATCTTTGGGATTTGAGGAAAGTGTTGGTGGAAGGGGAAAAACTCCGCATCCTGAAAGAGATGACGGAAGAGTCTCCGGAAGTGGCCGCATTGCTTTGGGAGAACGTTTCCGAAAATGCGAAACAAAATAACTTGAACGATCATTTTTTCAAAAAAGGTCGGGAATTAAGGCAGAGAGCAGAGAGGGTGGAGTCGGAGTTTCATCAAGAGGCTTTAAAAATGAAGAAAGCCCCATAAAATCCCCTTGTAACCCATTGTAACTTATGATTATGGAGGACACTCTTATGAACAATTCACGCACAACGAACGACGTCTCGTATATCTGGACACGGTTCAACCTCCGGTGGCTTTTGACCGGTATTGTGGCGGGTCTCGGTGCCGGTCTTATGATGATGCTCGTCGCCGCGTTGCTTGCCACCAAGGCCGGTTTGCCAGCCACTTTTCCGATCAAACTGGTCGGGGCCGCGGTGTTTGGCGGACAGGCGATGCAAGTCGACTCGTTTATTCCGGGTGGCATGGCGGGAACAGTCATCCACTTCGGTCTCGCCGCTTTTTTTGGTCTCGTCTTTGCCCAGTTTGTCGCGGAATGGAGTCGTAAACGGGTTTTGATTCTGATGGGCGTTCTGGGCGGCATGGCGGTCTGGCTCTTCTGGTCGGCCATGTTTATGCCCGCCTTCAATCAGCCCATGGCCCATCTGTTGACCAAACCGGTTTCCATTTTATTGCATGTCACCTTCGGATTGAGCTTCGGTCTTTTGATGGTTTGTCTGCGCCCCGTGTTTGTGAGAGAGTAAATTAATGAAAACAGAGATCGAAGACATCAGTCCGGTTCAGAAAAAACTCAAAGTCGAAGTCCCTGCCGATATTGTCCAACAGGCGCGGACTTTGGCCATCAAACAACTTCAAAAAGAGGCCAAGATCGAGGGATTTCGTGTCGGTAAAGTTCCATTGGATGTGATCGAAAAGCGTTTCGGCCGCGAAATTCAACAACAGACCGTTGAAAATGTTGTCGACCAGACACTAATGCACGCCCTCGATCAGACAAAAACGCATCCCATCTCCAGACCCGAAATTGCACCCGGCATGTTTGATACTATCGGCAATTTTTCCTACAGCGCCACGTTCGACGTTCTTCCGGAACTGATGCTTAAAGAAAAAGATTTCAAGGGATTGAAGCTCGAAAAAGAAGAGACCAAAATTGAAAAAGAAGAGATGGAAGCCGAGCTCAAACGTCTGCAAGATGCCATGACCCAGCTGGAACCGACGGTCCCGGAGACACCTTTTGTGGAAGGGTTTGTCGCCACCATTGATTTTACGGGGCTCATCGACGGCAAAAAATTTCCCGGCAGTGATTCCAAAGATTACACCGTGGAGATCGGCACCGGCGCCATGCTGGCCGATTTTGAAAAAGAGTTGAAGGGAGCAAAGGCAGGCGAAACCAGAGAGGTTCGCTTTCACTATCCGAAAGATTATTTCAACAAAGAGCTGGCCGGCAAAGAGGCCAGGTTCAGCGTCAAGGTGAAGGATATTCGTAAAAAAAATGTTCCGGTTTTGAATGACGACTTTGCCAAAGATCTGGGAGAATATAAAACCATGCATGAAGTTCGTGCCGATCTTGAAAAACGGATGACCGCCGCCAAAGAGGGCCAGCAAAAAGGGGAACTCTACAACCAGATTTTAAAAACGCTGATTGAAAAAACAAAATTTGAAATTCCGGATTCTCTCGTCCGTTCCGAACTCTCACACATGCTCAAAGATCTGGCCGAAGAGATGAAAAAACGGGGACAAAAAGTCGAAGAACTCAAGGCGGCAGAGGTGGTCAAACAGTTTCAACCCGAAGCCGAGTCGAGAGTGCGTGGTTTTTTGATCTTGAATCAGATTGCAAAAGAGACTGCCCTTCAGATCACCGAAAAAGAGATGGATGACCGCCTTGCGGCCATAGCAAAGGGTCTCAACCGTCCCGTGGCTGAAGTGAAAGAGCATTATGAGAAAAATCGTCTCTTGGGTTCGTTAGAAACCCGAATTTTACATGAGAAAGCCCTTGAATTTGTCCTGAATGAGGCTAAAATCAAATCCGTGAAGCCAAAAAAGGGGAGCAAATAGTCAAAAATTGCCCCTTTTTTTTAAAAATCGCAACGAAAAGAGGTGTTTATGAATCTGGTGCCGATGGTGATTGAGCAGTCCGGACGTGGAGAGAGAGCCTACGACATCTATTCAAGACTCCTTAAAGAGAGAATCGTTTTTATCGGTTGCCCTATTAATGATGACATTGCCAGCCTGATTATCGCTCAACTCCTCTTTTTGGAGTCGGAAGATTCTGAAAAAGAGATTTTTGTCTATGTCAATTGTCCAGGCGGTCTCGTAACGGCCGGAATGGCCATCTACGATACCATGCAATATGTGCGGCCTCCCATTTCGACCATCTGCATGGGGCAGGCGGCATCGATGGGAGCGGTTTTGCTGGCGGCAGGGTCGCCGGGAAAACGTTTCGCCCTTCCCAATGCCCGCATCATGATCCACCAGCCGCTCGGCGGTTTTCAGGGGCAGGCAACCGATATCGAAATCCATACCAAAGAAATTTTAAGAATGCGCGAGAGATTGAACGAGATTCTGGCACACCACACCCACCAGCCGTTGGAAAAAATCCAGAACGATACAGATCGTGATTTTTTCATGAGCGCTCTTGAGGCCAAGGCTTACGGGATTGTGGATGATGTGATGGTCTATCGGCGCGAAAAAGAAAAACCAAAAGAAAAAACAGAAGACAAACCGATTCAGGCGGTGGGAGGTTCCCATGGGTAAAGACCCGACAATGGACGACCCGGCAAGTCTGCACTGTTCCTTTTGCGGAAAAAACCAGCGCGAAGTGCGAAAGCTGATCGCCGGCCCCACGGTTTATATCTGCGATGAGTGCATCGAACTTTGCAACGACATCATCGCGGAGGAAAATTCCCGCGCACGCCAGGTCGGCATGCATCTGGGTGTGCCGAAGCCCACCGAGATAAAAACTTTTCTGGATGAATATGTGATCGGACAGGACCACGCCAAGCGGGTTCTCTCGGTAGCGGTCCACAATCATTACAAAAGAATCGAATCGAAGATGAGCGGCCGGGATGATGTGGAATTGCAGAAGAGCAACATCATGCTGATCGGGCCCACCGGTGTCGGCAAAACATTGCTGGCACAGACACTCGCGCGCATGCTCAACGTTCCGTTCACCATCGCCGATGCCACCTGCCTGACCGAGGCCGGTTATGTCGGTGAAGATGTCGAAAATATTATTCTGAATCTGTTGCAAGCCGCCGATTATGACAAGGCCAAGTGCGAGCGTGGCATTGTCTATATCGACGAGATCGACAAAATTTCGCGCAAGTCGGAAAACCCCTCCATCACCCGCGACGTTTCGGGCGAGGGAGTTCAGCAGGCCCTGCTCAAAATTCTGGAGGGGACTGTTGCCAATGTTCCACCCAAAGGGGGAAGAAAACATCCCCAACAGGAATATATTCCGATCGATACCACCAACATCCTTTTTATCTGCGGCGGAACGTTTGTCGGTCTGGAAGAAATTATCGACAGACGACTTGGTGAAAAGAGACTCGGTTTCGGCGTCGAAATGAAAGCCCATTCACATAAAAAACTCTCCGAGACCCTGCGTGCTGTTGAAACAGAAGATCTCATCCGGTTCGGTCTCATTCCGGAATTTATCGGCAGATTGCCTGTGGTGGCCACATTGGAAGAGTTGGACGAGCCCGCTCTCATCAAAATTCTGACCGAACCACGCAATGCCCTGGTCAAACAGTATCAGAGGCTTTTTGAATTTGAAAAGGTCAAGGTCCAGTTCACACCGGGCAGTTTGAGTGCCGTTGCCAAAGAGGGGATTCGCAGAAAATCGGGAGCGAGAGGACTACGCGCCATTCTGGAAAATGTGATGCTCGATGTGATGTATGATATTCCTTCAGAGGAAGGTGTGCGTGAAATTGTCGTGAGTGAAGATGTTATTCTCAAAAAGAGCAAGCCTGTCATCGTCTACGAAAAGAAGGCAAAAACCGCCTAAGGAGAAAAAATTATGGCCGACGCACTCGTTCCCAAAAATGATTCCAATCTGTATGCGATGCTCCCACTCCGGGATATCGTGGTGTTCCCCCACATGGTGGTTCCGCTGTTTGTCGGCCGCGAGAAATCGATTGCCGCGCTGGAAGACGCCATGAACAAGGAGAGAGATATTCTTCTGGCGGCCCAGGTGAATGCCAAGACCAACGATCCCAAACCCGATGACATTTATAAAATGGGAACGCTGGCCTCCATCATCCAGCTTTTGAGACTGCCGGATGGCACTGTCAAGGTGTTGATCGAGGGAAAAAAGCGGGCGCGCATTCACCAATTTGTTCCAAATCCCAATTTTTTCATGGTCGAGGCCGAAGCGGTGGATGAAACCATTGACAGAACCATCGAGATCGAAGCCCTTTTGCGTGGCGTGAAGGCGACCTTTGAACAATATGTGAAACTCAATAAACGCATTCCGCCGGAAATGCTGGCTTCGGTGGCGACCATTGAAGACCCGGCAAGACTGGCTGACACCATCGTCGCCCATTTGTCGCTCAAAATTTCGGACAAGCAGAAAATTCTGGAACTCATTTCCCCTTCCGACCGTCTCGAAAAATTGCTGGGGATGATGCAATCCGAAATTGAAATTCTGCAGGTTGAAAAACGAATCCGTTCGCGCGTGAAGAAGCAAATGGAAAAGACCCAGCGCGAATATTATCTCAATGAACAGATGCAGGCGATCCAGAAAGAACTGGGCGAGCGCGACGAGTTCAAAAGCGAGATTCAGGAACTTGAAGAGAAGATGAAAAAGAAAAAACTCTCCGCCGAGGCCGCCAATCGCTGCAAACAGGAGATTAAAAAATTGAAGATGATGTCACCCATGTCGGCGGAAGCCACCGTGGTGCGCAATTATCTCGACTGGATTTTGTCTCTCCCGTGGGGTGAGAACACTCAGGATAAACTTGATTTGAAAGAAGCCGAAAAGATTCTGGAAGAAGATCATTATGGATTGAAGCAACCCAAAGAACGCATTCTTGAATATCTGGCGGTTTGTCAGCTGATGGGCAAGGTGAAGGGGCCGATTTTGTGTTTCGTCGGACCTCCGGGCGTCGGCAAAACATCGCTGGGCCGTTCTATCGCCCGTTCGACCGGAAGAAAATTTGTTCGTCTCTCTCTGGGTGGTGTGCGCGATGAGGCTGAAATCAGAGGTCATCGCAGAACCTACATCGGTGCTCTGCCGGGAAAAGTCGTTCAATCATTGCGCAAAGCCGGTTCCAATAATCCCGTTTTTTTGCTCGATGAAATTGACAAGATGAGCATGGATTTCAGGGGAGATCCTTCCGCCGCATTGCTCGAAGTGCTCGATCCGGAACAGAACGCGACGTTCACCGATCACTATCTCGATCTTGATTATGATTTGTCACACATTATGTTTATCACCACGGCGAACACTCTGCCTGCCATTCCGCTTCCCTTGCAGGACAGAATGGAGATCATCCGCATTCCCGGTTACACCGAAGACGAAAAACTCCATATCGCCAGAAAATATCTGATCAAGAAAGAGTGTGAGGCCAACGGTTTGAAAGAGAGCAACGTTTCCTTCACCGACTCGGCGCTGAAATCGGTTATCCAACACTATACCCGCGAAGCCGGTGTCAGAAATCTGGAACGCGAAATTGCAGGTATCTTGAGAAAAGTGGCCCGCGATGTGGTGGTGAAGGGGACCAGGGACAACGCCAAGCCGGTCAAACTGACTCCCAAAAAAGTGATTCAATTTCTGGGCACCCCCAAGTATCGCTATGGGTTGGCAGAAGAAGAAGATCAGATTGGTATCACCACGGGGCTCGCCTGGACTGAATGCGGCGGCGAATTGCTCACCACCGAAGTGACGGTGATGCCCGGTCGCGGCAAGCTGATCATTACCGGAAAACTGGGTGATGTGATGCAGGAATCGGCGCAGGCGGCGGTCAGCTATATCCGCTCGCGTGCGGAAGTGTTGGGACTCGGAAAAGAATTCTATCAGAAGCTCGATATTCATATTCACTTGCCGGAAGGGGCGATCCCCAAAGATGGTCCTTCGGCGGGTATCACCATGGCGACGGCTCTGGCCTCCGCTCTGCTCAAAATTCCGGTGAAGCGCGATGTGGCAATGACGGGTGAAATCACCCTTCGTGGTCGCGTGTTGCCGATCGGCGGATTGAAGGAAAAAGTTTTCGCCGCGCATCGCGGGCGAATACAGACGGTGCTGATCCCGAAGGAAAATGAAAAAGACATCAAGGAAATCCCGAAAAAAATCCTGAACGACATCAAAATCATCACGGTGGAGCATATGGATGATGTTTTGAGAGCGGCCTTGGCTCTGGACGATCCGGACAAGCTCTTTCGTGGTCTGCCTCCCAAGTCAGTTACGCCACCGGTGAAAAAGGGGGCTGTTGCCGAGGCGCCGATCGTCATGAAGCATTGAAAATGGATTCGGGACGGAAATATGTGAGCCGTGGCGGGCTCAAGCTGGAGCATGCCCTTCAGGCGTTTGCCATCAATCCTTCCGGAAAAATATGTCTCGATGCCGGTGCCTCCACCGGCGGTTTCACCGACTGTCTGCTTCAGCATGGCGCTGAAAAAGTTTATGCGGTGGATGTGGCCTACGGTCAATTTGACTGGAAGTTGCGCAACGACCCGCGCGTGGTGGTGATTGAGCGGCAAAATATCCGGTATCTTTCTGCTCTGCAGGTGCCGGACAAGGTGACGCTGGTTTGCCTCGACTTGGCTTTTATCTCGCTTAAAAAAATTTTTCCGGTGTTGGTCCCATTTTTATCTCCCGAAGCCGTACTCATTGCCCTCATCAAGCCGCAGTTTGAAGTGGCCAAAAGCGAAGTGGGAGAAAAAGGGGTGGTGAAAGATCCGGTTCTGCACGATCGGGTGGTGAAAGAAATCCGCGAGGCGGGTGAACACCAAGGATGGAAATGTTTGGGCATAACCCCCTCACCCCTCTTGGGTCCCGAGGGAAACAGGGAGTTTTTGATTTTGTTTTTGGTTCCCGAACTGTTATAGTGCCTCCCTTCGTTTATGAAACTCAAATCTTTTCTATGTCTGGGTCTGGCCATTTTGATACCGGGTTGTGTCAGGCAATCCAAACCGACCGTGTCATCAAGGGACGCAGGCGATCCCTACTATTATCTTATTCGTTCCAATCTTGAGGCCTATGAGGGGAATGTGGCGAGTTCCATTGAAGATCTGGAAAAGGCCCTCAAGGTTCACCCCGACAACATCTATCTAAGATATATGGCGGCAGAGCGTTATGCAGAAGCCAAACAATTCGACCAGGCCGGAAAAAATCTGGAGATGGTTTTAAAATCGAAACCCGACTGGGTTGATGCCAAGTTTTTGTGGGCGCGGATTTTGGAAGCCAGGGGCGATACGGTAAAAGCCGGCATTCTCTTTCAGGAGATGATCAAAATAAGGCCGGAGGATGAGGAAAATTATTTAAGGTTGGCGCAGTCTCTGGTCGATCAGAAAAAATATCGCCAGGCGGAAGAACTGTTGCAGGGATGGGTAAAGAAAAGGCCAGATTCCATGGCCGGTTATTTTTATATCGCCACCATTCAGGCGAATTTTTTGAACAATGCCACCCAGGCTTTGCAAACTTACCGGAAAATATTGGCGATCGATCCTGAAAATATCCGTGTGCTCGGTCAGGTTGCGAATATTTACATGGGCCAGAAGAAAATGAAAGAGGCCCTCCAGGAGTTCTTGAAAATAGAGGCGATCGCTCCCGAAGATCTGGGCATTCAGCTTCAAATTGCCTCGATTTATTATGACATGGAAAAATTTGTGGAAGCGGAAACTCGTCTTGAAAATGTTGTCAAAACCAATCCAGGAGCCGATCGCATCCATTATTATCTGGGGCTCATCTACGAAAAAGAGGGCCGCAAAGCGGATGCTCTCCGCCATTTTTCACAAGTCCCTTCCGCCTCCACAAATTACAAAGAGGCAAAATTGCACGAAGCCTCGATGGATCATGATCTCAAAGACTTCCCGGCCGCTGTCCGTGTCATGAAAGAGGCGATTCGCAAAGATCCCAAAACTCCGGAGTTCTATCAGTTTCTGGCAATCCTCCATGAAGAAGAGGGTTCTTTGGAAAAAGCGGCGGATGTTTTGGAGAAGGGGGCAAAACAGCTTCCCGATTCGGAACCGATCTGGTTTAATCTTGGAATTCTCTATGACAAATTAAACAAGAGCGATCTGGCTATTGGTGTGATGCAAAAAGTTTTGAAGTTCAATCCCGCCAACTCTGCGGCCCTCAATTATATCGGTTATACCTATGCGGATGAAGGGGTTCGTCTGGACGAGGCAGAAGCTCTTGTGGAGCAGGCGTTGAAGATCAAACCGGGTGACGGTTATATTCTCGATTCCATGGCCTGGGTTTATTATCAGAAGGGAAATCTCAAAAAGGCCACTTTCTATATTCAAAAAGCGTTTCAACTTCTTCCAAAAGAGGCGGCCATCAATGAACATTACGGTGATATTCTGCTGAAGGGGAGCAATAAACCCGAAGCGCTAAAATATTTCAAGAGAGCCCTGGAATTTGCCAAAAACAAAGAAGATAAAGATCCGGAAGAAATAAAACGTCTGGAGGGCAAGGTTGAACAGCTCTCAAAATAGATTTTTGAAATTATGCGTTCTCTTGTTGTTTCTTGCCGGTTGCCAATTCAAGGTCCCCGGCGACCCCTACACGCTGGTTCAAAATCTTTCCACCGATCCCGAAACGCTGAATCCTGTTATTGCCAGCTCTGTTTATGCCAGCTCGGTTTATGGACTCATCTATGAACAGCTTTTCACTCTGGATAACCAGACAACACTTCCAAAGCCGGTGTTGGCACAGCGTTGGGAGATTTCAAAAGATCATCTGCAATACACTTTTTTTCTGCGGGGCGATGTGAAGTGGCAAGATGGTGTCCCCTTTACCGCCGACGATGTGATCTATACCTACGATAAAATCCAGGACCCCAAAGTCGATGCCGCCTCGGCGCGCAATTATTTTCGCGATGTTCTGAAAGTGGAAAAATTGGACGACCACACCGTCCGTTTCACCTATCGCCAACCGTATGTCGGGGCTCTCTATACTCTGGGGCTGATGACCGTCATCCCCAAACATGTTTTTGATAACGGACTTGATTTTAACAGTCACCCCGCAAACAGAAGACCCGTGGGGACTGGCCCGTTTCAATTTATGGAATGGCAGACCGGCCAGAGAATTGTGCTGAAAAAAAACGAGTCCTATTGGGGAGAGCCCTATGCCATTCGGAAAATGTTTTTCAAAATTATTCCGGATGATTTGTCCGTCTTTCAGCTCTTTAAAAAAGGGGAGATCGATGTCATCGATTTGACCCCCCTGCAGTGGGCAAGGCAAACGGAGAGCAAAAAATTTCTCTCCCGTTTTGTGAAACACAAAATGTTCACGCGCTTCGGCAGTAATTACAGTTATATCGGATGGAACGAACTCAAACCCTTTTTTCAGGACAAGCGGGTCCGTCGGGCCTTGTCCCATCTGGTTGACCGGGGAGCCATCGACCAGAAACTTCTTTTCGATCTCTATTTGCCGATTACGGGACCTTTTTATCCGCTCGGGCCCAATTATGACAAGACGCTCAAGCAGATTGAATACAACGAGCTGGAAGCGGCGAGACTTCTGGATGAAGCTGGATGGAAGGACACCGATGGCGATGGCCTCCGCGACAAAAATGGCGTGCCGCTTCGGTTCACATTGTTATTTTCTTCGGGCCTGCAATATTACGAACAGCTGACCCCGATCTTGAGAAAAAATTTTCGCCAAGCCGGCATCGAGCTGAATTTGAGAAGGCTCGACGGGATCTCCATGTTCAAGATGATTGAAGAAAAAGATTTTGATGCCTATCTCGCGGCATGGGGGCGGGGTGCCGGCGAGGAAGATCTCTATCAAATTTGGCATTCCTCCCAGGCAAATGGAGGGTCGAATTTCATCAGCTATGCCAATCCGGAAGTCGATCATCTTCTGGAAGAGGCGAGACGGGAATTTGATGATACCAGGAGGGCCGGAATTCAAAAAAGTATTCATCGGCTGTTGTATGAAGACCAACCCTACACGTTCATGTTTGCAAGGCCCGAACTGACGGCGAGATCCGCCCGTTTCAAGAATGTGAAAGAATATCCTTTGGGGCTTGATGTGAGAGAATGGTTAATAGAGGACTAAAATGTCATTGCGAGGCCCCGAAGGGGCCGTGGCAATCCCGATGATCAACTGGATTGCTTCGCTTCGCTCGCAATGACAACGTATATGTTGAATTACATCTTAAAACGCCTTTTGTTAATTATCCCCACATTTTTGGGCATTGTGGTGATCACTTTTTTTATCGTCCGCCTCGCACCCGGTGATCCGGCCCAGATGAAGCTTCGTTCTTCTGCGCAGGGGATGATGGCCGACAAATCTGCCGCCACCATTGTGGAGCAGACGCGCATTCTCTACGGCTTCGACAAGCCGCTGGCGACCCAATTTTTGCTCTGGATGAAGCGGGTGGCCACTTTTGATTTTGGAACTTCCTACAAAGATCATCGCCCTGTTCTGGATAAAATTGCGGAGACATTGCCGATCACCCTGGCCCTCAATATTTTGACAATCCTCATCACCTATATCGTTTCCATTCCGTGGGGGATTGCAACTTCTCTCAAACCGGGAGGCTGGTTCGATCGCGCAAGCGCGCTCGTTTTGTTCATTCTCTATTCACTGCCGACATTCTGGATTGCGATGATTCTCATTATTTTTCTCTCGGGCGGGGATTATTTCAATTGGTTTCCAATTGCAGGGATTATTTCGGATGGTGCTTCTGTTCTTCCGTTCTGGCAGAAGATTGGAAATATATTGTGGCATCTTGTTTTGCCGGTGGTCTGTCTCACCTACGGCAGTTTCTCTTTTCTGGCGCGCTTCAGCCGGGCCACCATGCTGGAGGTGATTCATCAGGATTATATTCGTACGGCACGGGCCAAAGGCTTGAGTGAGTGGAAGGTGATTTTAAAACACGGGCTGCGCAATGCCCTCATCCCGCAATTGACACTGATGAGCACATTGCTTCCGGCCCTACTTGGAGGTTCCGTTATTATCGAACAGATTTTTGCGATTCCCGGAATGGGGCGCTTGGGTTTTGAAGCGGTGTTGAGCCGCGATTATCCGGTGATTATGGCGATTGCAGTGATTGAAGCCTTTTTAACATTGGTGAGTCTGTTGATCAGCGATCTGTTGTATGTGGTCGTCGATCCTAGAATTTCGTTTCAAAAAAATTGATGAGACAATCCTACTGGTCACAGGTGTGGCAACAATACAGACGCTCCAATCTGGCAATGATCGCGCTGGCGCTGGTGGTTTTTCTATTTGCCGTCGCGCTGACTGCGCAATGGATTGCCCCCTATGCGCCCGATGCCTATGACCTGGACCAGATTCTTGTGCCGCCGGGCCACGCCCACTGGCTGGGGACCGATGATATCGGGCGCGATGTGCTGACCCGCATTATCTATGGCTCGCGTGTTTCACTCACCGTCGGTTTTGTAGCGGTGGGGATCTATGTTCTGATCGGCATATTCCTCGGAGCGCTGGCCGGTTTTTACGGCGGCGTTGTCGATATGGTGATTTCCAGAATGATCGAGGTGATGCTCTGCTTCCCAACCTTCTTTTTGATTCTGGCTATTCTTGCATTTGTGGGGCCCAGCATTTATAACATCATGATCGTCATCGGTCTGACACAGTGGACCGGCATCGCGAGACTCGTGCGCGGCGAATTTTTAAAATTCCGTGAGAGGGAATTTGTTCAGGCGGCCCGGTTGCAGGGGGCTGGGGATTGGAGAATTATTTTTCTCCATCTTCTGCCCAATTCTCTCGCACCGATTCTGGTGAGTGCCAGTTTTGGTGTGGCCGGCGCGATTTTAACCGAGAGCTCTTTGTCGTTTTTGGGTTTCGGCGTGCCACCGCAAACCCCCAGTTGGGGCGGCATTCTCTCGCAGGCACAAGGCTTCATGGATGTCGCCTGGTGGCTGACACTGGCCCCCGGCTTCGCCATCTTCCTGACGATCACCGCCTACAACCTTGTGGGCGAAGCATTGAGAGACGCGATTGATCCGAGATTGAAGAATGTTTTATAAAAAAATATGTCACTCCTGAAAGTCAAAAATTTGCGCACCTGGTTTAATACGCCGCAGGGGCAGGTGAAGGCGGTGGACGATGTCTCCTTTGAAATCGGAAAGGGAGAATCGGTCGGGTTGGTGGGAGAGTCGGGTTGCGGCAAGAGCATGCTATCGCTCTCTCTGCTTCGGTTGGTCCCGCCGCCGGGAAAAATTGTTGGTGGCGAAATTCTTTTCAACGACAAAAATCTGTTGCAACTTCCCTTAAGCGAGATGCGCCACATCCGCGGCAAAAATATCGCCATGATTTTTCAGGAGCCGATGACCTCCCTCAATCCGGTCTTTACCGTCGGCGATCAGATTGCCGAGGCGATTATTCTGCACGAAGGGGGCGACAAGAAGCATGTCAAAAGCCGCATCATCGAACTGTTGCAGATGGTCGGCATCCCTTCTCCCGCCGAGCGCGTCGATGACTATCCGCATCAGCTCTCGGGGGGCATGCGCCAGCGTGTGATGATCGCGATGGCGCTGGCCTGCAAACCCGATCTGCTCATTGCCGACGAGCCGACCACCGCGCTCGATGTGACGATCCAGGCGCAGATCATCGACCTTTTAAAAAAATTGCAGAAGGATTTGGGCATGGCGCTGTTGCTGATCACGCACGACTTTGGTGTGGTGGCCGAAATTTCCCAGCGGGTGCTGGTGATGTATGCGGGTGAACTGGTGGAAGAGGCTTCCTGCACCAATATTTTCAAGCGTCCCCAGCATCCCTACACCATGGGATTGCTCAAAGCGATTCCGCCGCTCAAAAAAATGCCGAAGGGGGAACTTCTGGCAACGATTCCCGGGGATGTCCCCTCGCTCATCCATTTGCCGAAAGCCTGTTATTTTCAGGATCGCTGTCCCAGGGTTCAAGCCCGGTGTCGCGCTGAAAAACCTCTTTTGGAAGAAAAATTGCCGGGCCAGAAAGGACGATGCTTTTTTCCGGGGTAAAAAATATGACTTCAATATTGGAAATCGAAAATCTTTTTAAAACCTATCCCGTCAGCGGCGGATTTTTTGGAGGGTCAAAACTTAAAGTTCACGCGGTCAACGGCGTCTCGCTTCAGGTGGCAAAAGGGGAGACGCTGGGAATTGTGGGCGAATCGGGATGTGGAAAAACCACACTGGGCCTTCTTTTTTTGAGACTGCTGGAGCCCGATTCCGGAAAAATTCTTTTCGAGGGAAAAGATGTCACCCATCTTTCACAGCGGTCTTTGCGTCCCGTGCGCTCGCGCATGCAGATGGTTTTTCAGGACCCTTATGCCTCTCTCAACCCGCGCATGCGTGCGGGCGAGATCATTGAAGAACCCCTGATTATTCACAAACGGGGTTCGGCTAAACAACGTCAGAATGAGGTGATGGAACTTCTGGATTTGGTGGGACTCAAAGAATCTGATGTCGACAAATATCCGCACGAATTCAGCGGCGGTCAGCGTCAGCGCATCGGCATTGCGCGGGCCATCGCCCTCAAACCCGATCTGATCATTGCCGACGAGCCTGTCTCGGCGCTGGATGTCTCGATTCAGGGGGAGATCATCAATCTGTTGAAAAGCCTTCAGCAGAAATTCAACCTGACTTATATTTTTATTTCACACGATCTGAAAGTGGTTTCGCAGATCAGCGACCGGATTGCCGTGATGTATCTGGGAAAAATTGTGGAGACATTTCCGGCGACGGAGTTAAACCATGTGAAGCATCCCTATACGCAGGCCCTTCTTTCCGCTGTGCCGATTCCCGATCCAACTCTGCAAAGAAAAAGAAAACCGCTGGAAGGGGATGTTCCCTCACAGGTGAAAATTCCTTCGGGATGTTCTTTTCATCCCCGCTGTCCCTATCGTGAAGAAATCTGTTACACCGTGGAGCCCCCGTTGGAACAGAAAGGGAGCCCGGACCACATCGCCTCCTGCCATTTCACCAACAAAGTTCCCAAAGAAATCCCGATTTAAGCATCCAACGCGTTGAATCCCAACGCCTTCCCCTGCCAACTGTCTCGCCTCTTCAGTTCGTTTTCCACCGCGTTGAAAATCGACAATTTATTGACCGACCATTCGGGTGCGAGCGTGAGCGCGCGAGGCGCGTGTGCGTTGAGCCGATGGATGAGAATGTGCGGCGGCATGAATTCCAGAAAATCGACGGTCTGTGAAACAAACTCTTCCAAAGTCAGCGGTGTATAGTCCCCCTCCTGCCAGGTTTTTGCCAGCATCGTCCCTTTGACCACATGCAGATTGTGAATTTTCACCCCCTCGATCGGTTGGGTGGCGAGATATTTTGCCGTTTCAAGAATGTGTTGTCTGGTTTCACCCGGCAGACCCAAAACCACATGCGCGCAAACCGGAATGTCGCAGTTGTCCCGCCATTTCTGCAATGCCTCTCCAAACTGCCAACGCGTATGCCACCGGTTGATGCGTGAGAGGGTCTGGTCGGAGGATGTTTGTAGACCCATTTCAATCCAGCACAGTTTACCCGGAGCCAATTCAGAAAGGGTTCTCGCCCATTTTTCATCGATACAATCGGGGCGGGTCGACAGTGCGAACCCGACCACATCCGGGTGCTCCAGACTCTCCATGAATTTGGGCAGAAGTGTTTCCATGGCGCCGTAGGTGCTGGTGAAACTCTGAAAATAGGAAATGAATTTGGAAGTCCTGTGTCGCTTTCGGATGTATTCGATCCCCTCTTCCAATTGAACCGGGATAGGTTTGAAAACGCGATTCCTTGTGGAGTTGGGGGCATAGGAAGCGTCGTTGCAAAAACTGCAGCCCCCCCTGGCCAATGTTCCATCCAAGTTTGGACACGTCGTCGCCGCACTCAAACTGACCTTGAATACCCTGCATCCGTATCGGTTCTTCATCCAGCCTGAAAGACTCGCGTATCTTTTCATTGTTAGACCCTATTTAAAAAGACCCTGCTCCAGAAACGGTAATTTTAAACCCATAAAAACCCCCCTAATTAGAACCCCAAATTATTGATTTCTATAGATTTGAATCGACCTTCTGGCAAGGGCAGATAACAAATCAAATTCGGGTTGAGGTTATAAATTACCCATAAGTTAACCGTGTGTCCAATTTTTATAATAATTAACTATATGATTTTTAATGTGAAATAAAATATTTTATCAAAATGATCTGATTGGCACGGGCCTTGCTTTACTAGTCGGTGAGACAAGAAAGCGAGGAAAATCAAATGGAAGCGAATCAGATCAAAAAAGGAATAGTAGGGATGGTGGGGATGGCAGGGATCCTCATCAGTATAGGATGTGGAAGTGGCATGGGAGGGTTATCCGAAGCCCAGTCAGTCATTAGTAGCCCGACTGGTACCGGTACTCCGACCCAGTCTGGACAAACTGGCGGGGTGACTGTCACCAATACCCATTCCACTCCGAAAGAATTGGGAACCGGAGATTTACTCTATGTTAATTTGAGTGCCTCCTCTTCCCTCGATTTTGATGGCGTTTCTCAAAGCTCCGAATTTGCCCTGGTGTTGGCCAACACCTCTTCCAGTAAAGGCAACTTTTCAGTTCAGGTCAGCGGGGATTTCTCCGATGCCGAATTGAATATCTCCAAATCAGTCGATGGAGAAGAAGAGGTGAAAGAAGAAGAGGGTTCCAATGTCACTGAAATTTTTCACGAAGTATTGCGCTTGAGAGAAAATGAGTTTGAATCCCTGCCGGTTGTCGAAGCCTCTTTTTCAGCCTCCAAAGCGGTGAGTGGAGCCAGTGCGGATATTTCAGTGGGAGACACCCGCACTTTCAAAGTGCTGTCGGGTTTGACCTCTGCAACCAGCACTGTCGATGTGAGTGCTGTTGCCGAATGCGTCGGTTCCAACATTGTTTTCTATGTCGATACCCGCGTCGATAACAACATGCTCTGCGCTTCCGATATATCGACCCTTTGCAATCAGTTCGATGCGACTGCGGCCAAAGAACAACAGCTTTTGGGCGCCGCCTCGGATGTGAACAATGATGGAAAAACCATTGTCCTCTTCACCCCGCAGGTGAACAAGCTGGGAGCGCAGGGTGGTGGTATCGTGACCGGTTTTTTTACCGCGTCTGATCTCTATCCGAACAGCGCCTCGAACCCTTCCAGCAACTATATGGAAATTCTTTATGTGATGGTTCCCGATCCGAGCGGCATCTATGGAACACCCATCTCCAAAGCTTTTGCGATGTCGAACCTTTTGCCGGCAGTTTTGCCCCATGAATTTCAACATGCCATCAGCTATAACCAGCATGTTCTGGTCAACAAGGGTTCGGCGGAAGAATCATGGCTCAATGAAGGGATGTCCCACATTGCCGAGGATATTTTTGGACAGAATGTGGAAAATCCTTCCCGCTATGCCATCTATCTCGCCAACCCTTCGGCCTATTCTCTGGTGACAGGCGGTTTTCCTAGCCTCGCCGCCAGAGGTGCCTCCTATCTTTTCTTGAGATATCTCTACGAACAGAGTGAGAATGGCAGTCAGTTCTTGAGCCGTCTCGATCAGACTTCTGCCAAGGGAATCAAAAATATCGAACAGGCTTTTGCCGGACGCTCCAGCGATTTTGACCAATTCGGTGAATTTTTCTTGAGATGGAATGCGGCGCTGGCCATGACCGATGCCGGTGTCACACAGGATCGCCGGTTCGTCTACCAGGCCCGCGCCAAAGATGCATCAACCGGCAAATGGTCTGGCGTCTGCATTCGTTGCAATGCCGATGACAATCGCGGCACCGTGTTGAACGGCACTCCCCTGAAACTCTACAGCAACCAGACTGCAACCACCGCCCAGAGCGCCGCCCGGTTTTTCAAAGTGGCGGGCGAGACTGGCAAAATGGTTTTCGCCAATGTCAGCGGCGGTGAAGGTTACGGAATTTTGATTCGCACCAAATAAACCGAAGCGCCTCGCTTCATTTGTCTCAATTCTCCGGCTCAAGCTAAACTTGAGCCGGATTTTTTTAGCCCATTCGCTGTATTTCAACTTCCTATCAGGGAGAAAGCGTTATAATAGGATTTTCATGAAACAGAGGGCGCTTTTTTTGGGATTATTTTTTGCTCTTTTCATGACCCCAGCATGGGCGGGCACCATAAATGGGGGATATGCCAACGGTCTCTATATTCAGACCGATGACGAAAAATACAGACTCAAATTTAATTTTCAGCTTCAACCCCAATACCAATTTTTATCGATCGATCATCAGGGAGATGTCAGCACTTTCCAATTAAGGCGTGCCAAGATTTTTTTCTCCGGGCATGCTTTTACAAAACCACTCACATATCAGTTTGAATTTGATCTGGCGAGTGGTCGGACTTTTACAGTCTCTCCCGGGCGCGCAGATAGCGGTCCCTCCCTTCAAGATGCTTTTCTAAACTATGCTTTTAGCGATGCCTTGAAAGTGAGAGTGGGCCAATTCAAGGTCTATTTCAGCCGTGAAGAATTGAGCTACACAAGTCATTTGCAGTTTGTCGATTTGTCGCTGACGAATGAAGTGTTCAGCTTTCATCGCGACATTGGCGTGGCCTTGCACGGTACTTTGGACGATAAAAAATGGGAGTATGCTTTTTATGTCATGGATGATGGCAGTAACCGCAATGCCGCCAATAAAAACAAAGCCGTGCTTTTGGGAGGGCGGTTCTTATGGAATATTCTGGGTGAGCCAGCTTATGCCATGGGAGACATCAATTATTCCGAAAGCGATATCAGCCACTCCGAAACGCCGCAATTGGCTGTTGCTGTGGCCAGCAATTTTAATCGGGTGCGTCCCATTCAAACAGCGTCCGATAATTCTGTCTCTTCCGCAACCTCCGATGTTATTTATCGCTATCGCGGTTTGTCGGCTCTGGGGATTGGCTACTACACAACCAATTTAAATCTGGATACGCAGACGTTTGGTTATCTGGGGCAAGTGGGCTATTTTTTAATCCCAAAACATTTTGAAGTCGCTTCCCGTTATGCAGGCGTGATGCCTTCTGGTCCATCAGACTCCAACGGATATGAAATCGGCTTTGATTTGAATTATTATTTTTATGGGCATAAATTAAAATTGCAGGCCGATTATAATATATTGATCAACAGCCCGCTTGTTTACGGAGCGGGTGGTGCGGCTGGTGTATCGTTACCCAATAATATTGTGACGACAGGGGGCGCTCCCGGCTTTAATGCAGGACAAGACGACCACCAGGCGCGACTGCAGTTGCAACTTTATTTATGATGAAAGAAGTGAAGATCAGACGGAGGAAATAAACAATGTACGGCAAACTCAAAAATATTTTGCAGCAGAAGATTGTGGAGATGAAATCGGAGGGGCTCTATAAAGAAGAGCGGCAGGTGTTGTCTCCGCAGAGTGCCGAAATTCAGGTGAAGCAGGGTGAGGTCTTGAATTTTTGCGCCAATAATTATCTGGGTTTGGCAGACAACAAAGAACTGTGCGAAGCCGCCAAGGCCTCTCTGGATGAGCGGGGTTTTGGGATGTCTTCGGTTCGCTTTATCTGTGGCACCACCGATCTTCACAAAAAACTCGAAGCGACCATTGCCCGATTTTTCAAAATGGAAGATGCCATTTTATATTCCTCCTGCTTCGATGCCAACGGTGGGCTTTTTGAAACGTTGCTCGGAGAAGAAGATGCCATCATCAGCGATGAATTGAATCACGCCTCCATCATCGATGGCATAAGACTTTGCAAGGCCCAGCGCTATCGCTACAAAAATTCCGACATGAATGATCTGGAATCCAAATTGAAAGAGGCGACCGACAAGGGGGCAAAGCTCAAGATGATTGCAACCGATGGTGTCTTCTCGATGGATGGATATATTGCCAAGCTCGATCAGGTCTGTGATCTGGCCGAAAAATACGATGCGCTGGTAATGGTGGATGATTCTCACGCCACCGGCTTTGTCGGCAAGACCGGTCGCGGTGCTCTGGAGCATTGTGGTGTTTTGGGTCGTGTCGATATTGTCACCTCGACTTTGGGCAAGGCGCTGGGCGGTGCCACGGGCGGGTTCACGGTGGCGCACAAAGAGATCATCGACTATCTGCGCAATCGATCGCGCCCTTATCTTTTTTCCAACACCGTGGCGCTGGCGGTTGTTGCCGCATCACTGAAAGTTTTTGAATTGCTCGATCGCTCGACGGAGTTGAGAGATCGTCTTGAAGAGAGCACAAAATATTTTCGCCAGAAAATGAAAGAGGCGGGGTTCAATATTCTGGAAGGAACGCATCCCATCTGTCCGGTGATGTTGGGCGATGCCAAACTGGCGCAAAATGTGGCGCGCGATTTATTGAACGAAGGCATTTATGTGATCGGTTTTTCCTATCCGGTTGTTCCCAAAGACAAAGCGCGCATCCGCGTGCAAATATCCGCTGCGCATACACACGCGCATCTTGATAAAGCGATTGGGGCTTTCATCAAAGTCGGACAGAAATATCAAGTGATCTAGTCCTGTCATTGCGAGGCCCCGAAGGGGTCGTGGCAATCCCGCGAATCATCGGGATTGCTTCGCTACGCTCGCAATGACAACTCGCTAAATCACGAGCGAAATTTTTTGCGCTCTCAAAGAAAAATCGCACAAGACAATCGCCATCATTGCTTCGACAAGTGGCAATGCGCGCGGGATGGGGCAGGGGTCGAAGCGGCCTTTGGTTTCTAGCGTGATCTGTTTTCCGGTTTTCAGATCGATCGTCTCTTGTGATTTTGAAATCGAGGCAATTGGTTTGAAACTGACGCGGGCAATGAGCGGCATGCCGCTCGACAATCCACCCAAGATGCCACCGGCGTTGTTGGTTTTTGAAATTATTTTTTCGTTTTCAAATGTGAAGGCGTCGTTGTTTTGCGAGCCCATCAGACGTGCGGCGTCAAATCCGCTTCCGAATTCCACTCCTTTGACGGCCGGCAATGCAAACAGCGCTTTGGCCAGCTCGCCATCGAGATTATCAAAGACCGGTTCGCCCAAGCCGACGGGCAATCCCAGTGCAGATCCTTCGATAACGCCACCGACCGTATCACCTTCTTTTAAAGCCTCTTCAATTCGCAGATTCATTTTGTCGGGATCCGTTACTCCGCCGATCTCGACAATGCGCGCGGCGATTGCAACGCCAATCGTTTGCAAAAGTTGTTTGGCCACTGCACCCGCCATCACAAAACCGGCGGTGATCCTCGCCGAGAACCGGCCACCGCCACGATAATCTTCGAAGCCGCCATATTTGATGTGCGCGGTGTAGTCGGCATGGCCCGGGCGCGGCGTGAAGCGGCGTTTGTCGTATTCGGAAGAATCGACATCTTCGTTCCAGATCACAAGACACAAGGGCGCACCGGTAGTCAGACCGTTATGAATGCCCGACAAAATTTCGAAGGCATCGGTTTCGTTTCTGGGTGTGGTGTGTGCCCCTTGTCCCGGCTTGCGGCGATCGAGATCTTGGGCGATGGCGTCGATGTCTATTTTCAAACCGGCCGGACAGCCGTCGATCACCACGCCGATGGATGGGCCGTGGCTTTCGCCAAAGCTGGTGACCTGAAATATTTTACCGAAAGAATTGCTCATAGAATTTCCAAAAATCGGGAAATGATTTATTGACAGCTTCCGGGTGCTTGTACTCAAAACGCCATTGTTTGGCCAGCGCCAAAACAGCGGCGGCCATGACGATGCGGTGATCTTTGGAATCAATCACAGAGCCATTGTGCGCCTTCAGCACCGTCTCCATTTCGGCTGGCCGGTCCGATTCTTTATTTTTGAGGCGCTCTGTTCCCTCAAAGTGGCTCTCTCCTTCTGCCAGATGGGTCAGCACCGAAACAATCGGATAGAGATCGGGAGTATGTCCAAAATTCCACGAGATATTTTTAAGTCTGGAGGGATTAACCACAAGATGATCTTTTTCACATTTAAAATTTCCCCCCATCTCTTTGACAATCGACAGAATCGCCATGTCTCCCTGCAAACTTTTCGGATTTAAATTTTTGAGAATAATTTTTTTGTGTAGCAATCCCATCGCCATCAAAAATGCCGCGGAAGACCAGTCGCCTTCCACGACATAAGTGCACGGTTTGTAGCTCTGTGGTTCGATAACATCCCGCGAGGTATCCACGCCGAACTTTTTCTGAACATCCATCGTCATCTCAATATACGATTTGGAAACCGGTGATGTTTTTATTTCCAGAGTGGTCGGTGTTTTTCCAAGAGGCGCCGCCAACAACAGTCCGGAGAAATATTGTGAGCTCTCCTGAATATCGGGTCGCCCACCTCTTTCCAAAAGCCGTGGTGTGCCAGTGAAGGTGCATGGGATTTTCAGAAAATCGGTGATGGCAGTGAGAAAGCGAAGTGTGGTTCCCGATGCATTGCAATCGAGAGGCGCTGTTGGAGTTTTAAAAGTGCCGCCGTGAATGATCCATTCGTTTTTTTTCTGTTCTATCGGAATACCTAATTGTTCGAGAACCCGCAGAGTGGCGAGTGTATCTTCACACACAAGGGGGTTGACGATGCAACTT
The DNA here is from genome assembly GCA_030648035.1 of Deltaproteobacteria bacterium. Taxonomy (GTDB): domain Bacteria; phylum UBA10199; class UBA10199; order SPLOWO2-01-44-7; family SPLOWO2-01-44-7; genus JAUSII01. The sequence goes on from JAUSII010000032.1 coordinate 25,059, forward strand.
TCGCCGTGCGCGAGCGCCGCACATACGAGAGCGCGATGGGTGAGGCTTTTGGAGGGGGGGACAGTGATCATGTTTCATGTTTGTCATCCTGAGGCGAAGCCGAAGGATCCCGACGATTAACGGGATTCTTCGCTGCGCTCAGAATGACAACCATCATTGTGGGCCCTCCAGGATTCGAACCTGGGACCGATCGGTTATGAGCCGACAGCTCTAACCGCTGAGCTAAGGGCCCTAATACAATTTGCCCTCACTAACATTCTTACCCGGGTGAGGCAATTGTAAAGGGGTTGGAGAGGGTGGCGTCGGGCATTTCGGGGGAGGGCTTGTTGCAGAAGGAGGCTTTTATTTTAAGCTTTTCGCCGTAGGGTATTTTCCCCTCCAAGAGGGAAAGTGAAAAATTTTGACCCTCTTCCCGCTTTTGAATCATCAGACAGTCTGGCGTGTTCGGCAACGAGACGGTGGCGATTGTTTTTCCATCCCTTTGGATCTCCAGATTTTTTTTGATACCGAAAGGATATTCGGTGATGCGGACAATATTAAACACCACCGCTTCTCCCGGCTGGTAGATGTCAAACAAGGTGGTGAGCCAGATTGTTTTGTTATGGAGTGAAATGTCGGTACCTACCTTGGAACTCTTTTCATCCCAGAAACGGGGAGGGCCGGTGTCAATATGGACCGCATCTCCATGATAGAAGCCGACCCCGCAACAGTTTAAGGTGCGCACATAATCCCAGATTGTTTTGGCCGGCACCCCCTTCATCACAAAATCGGCCGCCATCCCCTCCATGTGCAGACTGGCTTTGCCTGCAAGACGGCCCTGTCGGCGGAGTCCGTCGTTATATTCGGGACTGCGATAACCGGAAAGAATCTTGATCTTCTCATTTCGACTCCCCCAATGTTCCTCCAGATAATCGAGCAGTGCGATCAGGCGGCCAGAAAAATGGTCCAATTTTTTTTGCCCCCCTTCCACTTGCAGTTTGCCGTCTCCGCTGTAAAAAAAACGGTCAGCTTCGAGGGCCCAGCCCTTCGGGGTCAGAGAGAGAAAAAAACAGAGGCAAAACAGGCGTAAAGTCATCCCGTTTTCTTAACACACAGAGTTGACTTATTTCAACAAAGAGCTTAAGAGGAGCGCTCAAATGACGATCGATTTTAAACAATATCTCCCCCAACTGAAAGAATTGCAGGAACTAGATCGCCGTATCCGCCAAATCGAATTCGACCTGGTCCTCATTCCAGAACAGCTTCACACCTCCGGAGCCGATTATCTAACCATAGCCCACTCTCTAAAGGAGAAAGAGGGCCAGTGCGAAGCCATGACCGAGGAACGTCTCAATCTGGAGACCGCAGTCAAAGAAACTACGGCAAAAGTACTGGATCGTGAAAAAAGAGTCTATGCCATCAAGACCCAGAAGGAATATCAGGCAACCCTGAAGGAAATCGCACAGATGAAGCAGGATAATAAAGCCAGAGATGAGCGTATTCTGGTCCTTTTGGCAGGGACTGAAAAAATAAATGAAGAAATCACGCAACTAAAATCGCAGATCACCGATAAGGAGAGTGGGTACAGACAGATTGAAGGTGAGCTCAAAAAGAAGCAGGGGGATCTCGAAACAGAACGGTCCAGTATCAGCGAGAGACGGCCGGCTCTTTTGGAGGAGTTGCCCGCAGAGATTTTAAAGAAATACGATTTTATAAGAAGGAGCTACCCCGATCCGGTGGCGGGAGTGAAGCGGGAGATATGCCAAGGATGCAATATGAACATCCCGCCCCAATTGTATAATGAAATGTTAAGGGTGATGGATTTGAGAAACTGTCCCAACTGTCACCGGTTAATTTATGTGGTAGTGGAAGAAAAAAAAACAAAATAGTTTAGGAGGATATTATGGAAATCAAAATCATGCCCAAAGAAACTCTGGCCGAACTTCTTTTTTTCATTTCGGAGAATGAGGCGTTTGAGTCGGTTAAAAATCTGCTGGCCGATGGTGTTACGGTCCAGGAAGTTCGAAGCGCCTTGAGAGAGGTGGCGGAAGGCCTCCATCGCGAAGCGGCCGCCGAATTGGCAGGCCAATACAATGCACAAAAAGATGCCCGCTTGAGCAAAGAGGCCAAGACAATCATTTCTTATTTGTCTCCGGGCGAAGAAAAGTCCCTGCTGTCGGCTTTCGGGTTGATTGAAAAAACAAAATCGGCTTTGCAGACCCAAACCCATTCCAAATCAAAACAGTGAAATCGTTCACAATCTATACCGATGGCGCCGCTCGTGGAAATCCAGGGCCGGCTGGGGCGGGTTGGGTTATTCTCGATGCCCATGGCAAGCTGCTGGTGGAGAATAAAAAATATCTTGGGGAATTGACTAATAATCAGGCCGAATATCAGGCATTGTTGCTGGCGTTGAATGAAATGCAAAAAATGGGGACAGGTTCTTTGGTGCTCTGCTCCGATTCGGAGCTGATGGTTCGTCAGTTGAAGGGGGAATACAAAGTGAAGAACGAAGGATTGAAGCCCCTGTTTCGCGAAGCGGTCTTGATTCTTTCCAGGTTTGAAGGACATCATTTGAAACATATTCCCCGTGAACAAAACGGGGAGGCCGATCGATTGGCCAACGAAGCCATCGATGGACATTTTGGGCAATAATGTTTTTTGAAATGTGGGATCGGATGATCGCGGTCTTGGGGCAACCCAAGGTCGAGGAAAGTCCGGGCTCCTGAAGGACACCGTGATGGGTAACGCCCATCCCCTCTGCTTCGGCGGAGGGAGGAATAGTGCCACAGAGACGAGTCTGCGTTTTGTCGGGGTAACCCGGCAGGGCGCAGGGTGAAACGCGGTAAACTCCACGGGGAGCAAGACCAAATAGGTTCTGCTTATCAGCTGGTCCGGCGAATTCTTCCTTTTAGCTTAAGCGAAGGAAGGTGGCAGAACGGGTAGGTTGCTAGAGCCTGATGGCAACATCAGGCCCAGAGGAATGATCATCACGCCCCACAAGGGCGGACAGAACCCGGCTTACAGATCCCACATTTTATTTTTTCAAGAAGGACGCCTTTTAAAAAGGGCGTCCTTTTTTATTTTTGTTGTGCCCCATTTGATCCATCGTGTGCGCAACGACTCCATCCGAAAAATTTTCCCAAAAAAATACCTTCATATTTTGGTGAGTTGCAATTTTTAAAAGTTGGCACGGTTCCTGCTTTGTGAGGGACCGTATGCAAAAGCATTTTCAAAAAATTTTTATTCTTCTGGTTTTTGTTCTGCAACAGGTCGTTCCTGTTTTTGAAACAAGAGCCGATTTTAAAAAAGAGACGAGCCTCGTGGTTGTTCCGATTCACGATGGTTCGGCTGATGAGGCCAGCGACAAAACGGCGGCGGTGTTGCACAGCAAACTCTCCGAAACCACCCCTTTGCATGTGGTTGCGGCCCAAAAGGTTGATGCTGTTTTGTCTTATCACCGCAATTTCAATCTTGCTTCCCCCGATTCCGAACTTGAAAAAGCCAAAGACCTGCTCAAGCGCGCACGCGAACATTATTTTACTTTTGCTTATGGAGAAGCCGAGGCCGAGCTTGGGCGCATTGGAGAAATATTCAAAGGGAATGCTCAATATTTGGACGAGGAGGGAGGTGTTCTTCTCGACAGTCTTGTAACTCTGGCCATGGTGCATGCGGCCGGGCGAAAAAAAGGAGAGGCGCTTGAAGATTTTAAAAAAGTGCTGACCCTCCATCCCCTCTATCAACTCGATCCAAAGGGTTTTGCCCCTTCCATCCAAAAACTTTTTGCAGAGGCCCGGGAAAGTTTTGACCAAAGCGCAGGGGGAACTCTGGAGGTAACGACCGATCCGAAGGTGGCCGAAGTCTATCTGAACGGAATCTATCAGGGGGTTGCGCCGCTTTTCTTAACACCTCTGCCTCCCGGAGAATATCGAATCACACTCAAGGCCAATAATTATGAAACGGTTCATAAAACAGTCCTGCTTGTGGCGGGAAACAACATAAAGGTTTCCGGCCGCCTTCGCTGGGAAAATGCGGACAAATCAAAATCAAAAACAAATTTGGAATCGGTTCAATCCTCCAGGCATCAGATCGAAGAGGGGACGCGCACTGCCGATCTGCTGAAGGTCGACAAGGTTTTGCTGGTGAATGTCGACAACGCGACCATCGTTTTGCGACTGGTCGACCGAAAATATCGCGCCGGTCACAACCCGATCGTCATTGAACGGAGCGAAAATTCCGAACAACTTGAAAAAAATCTGGATCAAACGGCCCGGTTTATTCTGGCCCAGACCGAACTCGACCTTCTTAAAAATCCGACAGCGCATCTTGATCCGGACGGAGTCGGTTCCCCGATTTTGTTGGGAAGGCCGCGCAAAAAAATATCGAAGGGGCTTTTGTTTGGGGGATTGGGAGTCGTCGGCCTTGCGGGACTGGTGGCGGGGATTCTGGCGGCCACTGCGGGAGGAGACAATGCAGGCACAAAAACGGGATCGCTGTCACTTAGCTTCAAATAAATTTATGAAAATAAAAAATTGTTGGGCGTTCGATGTTTGGATTTTGGGGTTGCTGGCGGGTTGCGGTTCTTCTTCTGACTTGCCGACAGGCGTTTCCTTTTCAGAAACAACCGGTGAGACCGGTTATGTTCAGCTCAACGTTTCCAACTCCAGAAATGTGACCGCCTCCAAAAATGCGACGATCGATCAATATCGCATCACGATCAGGGGGGACGGTTTGGAGCCAATAGAAAATACAGTCACCGCCAATGCCGATGGAGCTTTAATCCAGGGGGTGCCTGTGTTCAAGAGTGCCACCGTCACGGTGGCGGCACTGAATGCGGACAAAAAAATATTGAGAGAGGGGATCGCCGAAAATGTTTCGGTGGCGGCGGGCCAGACCGCGGCAGTCTCTGTCGTTCTCGATTCGGTTCCGGTATTATTGAATCTCTCCGATGGCGATCACACCAGCAACCAGCGTCTCTGGTTTCATCTTCTGACCGATCCCGGTCATTTCGTCGCCGTGGAAGAAGACCGTCCCTTGAAAGACGTCTCCACTTCACTCAGCCAGATTGTATCGGGCGAACAGGGGGAATCCAGATTTTATCCGGGTTCTCTTCTTCCTGGAGAGCATCATTTTATTTTGCGGGATAATAACACCGGAAAAACATCGGCCATCACACTTCATCTTTGGGACGGCGCAAAAATAAAAGGGGCTCCTCTTTTTGCGGCAAGCAGTGTTCAGCTGAACGCCTCTGCCATCATTTCAAAAAGGTTGGGACAATCGATAACAGGAGAAGTTTTTCCAAAAATTGTGGAGGCACTATGGAACACAAGATAGGATGGGTTGGTCTTTTTTTAATGGTGGCAGGTTGTGGCAGTGGCAGTGGAACAACTCCCCCCACGGTACCGGCGCTTTCTCAATCAGCGCCCGTTTCAAAAACCGTTTCGTTCGAGCCGGGCTGGCCCGATGATCTAAAATCGATCGCGCAATCCCTCAAACTCAACGCCACCCTCAAAGGGAAAGATTCTTTGGGGAAAGCGGCGGGATCATTGGGGCCAGTGGAAGCCGAGGCAAAAGGCAATGTTTTTCAGTTTGTGTTCACCTCTGTTCCATCGGAACTTGTCGATGCCGCAATTATAACTGTGGAACTGTTCAACCCTGTGGCGGGTCTGAATTCCGACTGCCAAAAGGTGGGGCGTGTCACACAGACTGTGACTTTTGCCGACAACAAGGGAACATTTCTGGTTTCACCCGGTGCCTTTGACCTCTCGATGGATTGCGACGGTGACGGGATCTCCAATCTGAAGGAATTTGTGGTGGAGACGAAGCCAAATGATTCCGTTGCCGCTGTGCCCGCAACCCCTGTGGAGATCGTCCCAGTTGTTATTCCGGATATCGATGGGGATGGCAGAATTGATCCAGAAGACAACTGCCCTGTTATTTCCAATTTCAACCAGCAAAATAGTGACGGGGATGAATTGGGAGACCTTTGCGACTGCAAACCTCTGGATGAAAATATTTATTCAACCGCTGTCGATGAACCCGATGTTTTGGGTTTTGACAGTAATTGTGACGGAATAGACGGCAACAAAACGGAGGCGATTTTTGTCAGTCTCCATGCGACCAGCGATAATAATCCGGGGAGTCTCGATGCTCCCCTCAAAACATTGTCCGCCGCGGTGGAAAAAGCCGAAAAAGAAGGCAAGGCGATTTATGTCGGCGCCGGAACATATTCTTTAAATGGAATTTCTTTTTCAAAAGGGATCCGGGTCTATGGTGGATATCAGACCTTTGGTCTCGACCCCTCCTTTTCTGTGCGCAGGGCGACCTCTTCCGAACCCCAATTCGACACGGTTTTGAAGAGGGATGGTGAGGATGTGACGCTGATGCTTCAAGATACTTCGGGCGATTTTGTCTTCGACGGTTTTCATTTTGTCAATGCGTCCACGGAAAAAGATTCGGTGGTGGGGGCGAGAACCATCGTTGTCAAAAATGCGCACGCCACCATTTCAAACAGCCGCATCGATGGAAGCGCACTTGGAACGCGCACCACCGCCGTCGCCATTCTGGAAACAGTGGCCTCCGCTTCCGATGTTGTTTTAAAAAATAATATTCTGGATGCCGGTTTGGGCGATGATGCCTCCACCGGAGTTTTGGTCGACACTGCAGATGCGGTGGAAATCAGCAACAATGTCATTCATGGCGGTTCCGGGCGTTTTGCAACGGGGATTGTTGTGGTCGGGGCCTCGCCCAGAATTTTAAACAACACCATCGATGCCGTTTCCCATTTTTCCTCTCCCCAACTCTCCACGTCCCAGGCCCTTATTTTTGAGAATGCGCTGAATTTGACACTGACAGGAAATATTCTGGTTACAGGCGTTTCCGCCAATCAATATGGAATGGGTTGTGTGGGCATGGAGCCGGTGGATGCCTCCCGGATAAATGCGAACGTGTTGGCCGTGATCCCTCCCGATACGGATGCAGTGAAAAGTGTGAGCTGTCTGGGTGAGTTTGATTATGTCGCGGCCGATGGTCTGCTTCTGGGTCGTCAAACGGCGGAAAGTAATTTTGATTTTACGGGAAACGCACTGGAAGATCTTCTCTCCGATAGCCAATATCAAAATCAGGGGGCGCCGAGATGAAAAAAGTTTTTTTACTCCTGTTGCTCGTGTCTCGCGTCCATTTTTTCTCCAATAGCGCAGAGCTTCCTCCAGAAGAGAGAAGTGCTCTCGATCAGAATGTGGAGTGGCTGAAAGAAAATCCAAAGACGGTTGTCATTCTGGAGGGGCATTGCGATGAGTGGGGCGATCATACCTACAATATGGAGTTGGGCGACCGGAGAGCCAGGGAAACAAAGGCTTACCTGATTGAAAAGGGGGTTAATCCCGAAAGAATCATTATGGTGGTCAGTTTTGGGGAAACAAGGCCGCTGGATGATCGTCATATCAGCGAAGCGTGGAGACAAAACAGGAGAGTCGAATTTGTTTTGAGATAGGGGGCAAAAATGTTCCGGAGGATAAAACCAAATGAAGTTCAAAAGACAATCGATTTTCAACCCCCTGCGTTGGTGCCGCAGTTGTTGCTGACGATGCAGGTGGAGATGCCGCAAAAAAGGAGAATCAAAATGGAAAATAAAAAAACTTCCAAAAAAATGAGATTGAAACTGTGGCTGGCTGTGGCTATCGGGGGAGGCACGCTCTTCTGGGGACTTTCTCTTTTTGCAGGGCCGCTTTCGGTGCCGCACCAGATTAATTTTCAATCGGTGGTGACCGATGCCGGGGGCGTGCCTCTGGTCGACGGTCTTCACAATATTAATTTTCGTTTGGCCGATGCAGGGGGGATAAATGTGTATGAAGAAAAACAGTCTCTCGAATCGGTGGGAGGGGTTGTTTCTGCGATGGTCGGATCACAAGGTGACATCTCTGCCGCTTTTTCAATATCGGGCAAGCCGCTTTTTCTGGGGGTGCAGGTGGAAGGTGGCGGACCGGAAACATTGATGGAGATTGTCTCTGTCCCATATGCGGTCGTGGCCGAACAGGCCTTGAGGGTGGTTCCCAAAAGCATCGGTACCGAGGCGATTGTTCCGAAATCGATCACCAAAGATCTTCTGGCCGACGATGTCCTCTCCGGCATTGCACCGATTTATCAAAATGAATCGGGGGCGTCGAAGGTCGGTGTGGAAACCAACTTTATCTATTCACGCGGTCCCACGGTGCAGGTGGTGTTGAAGGATATGGATACCGCGATCCATCAGAGAGAGGTGAATCTGGAAAAACAAAAAACCGATTTGCAAAATCAGATCAACACAAAAGCCTCCACCGATTATGTGAATCAAAAGGTGGAGGGAAAACCTTCGGTGGATGAAGTCGGCCGGATGATATCCAGCGCCAGTCAGTCTCTTTCTGTATCTATGGACCAGGGCCAAGCCGGGCTTCAGGAACAGATTACCGATATCGACACCAGTCTCAATGCGCTCCCCAAAATTGTGGCGTATGGTGTCATCAATTCCGGCGTGGATACTAGCACAGGTGCCTGTTATCCACCCTATCCGTCCAATGTTTATAATGTGGATGACGTCACGCGTGGTGACGATCATGTCTATCAAATTATTTTTAAAACGCGTATTGAACCCCCTTATATTGTTACCGGTAATGTTATCTATCGTAGTATTCGAGACGTTATCAATTTGGATAATAAACATTTTGCCGTCAAAGGGGGAAGTATGACCTCTGTCGGATTTCAGGCGTCTATTCACAATGAATGTCAGCAGAGTTTCAACTTCATGGTGGTGAAGTAAATCAAAGCCTCACAATATGGCAGATCGGGTTTCCGGGTTGGACGACGGGGCTGGTGATGGTGGAGATCACCAAACCTTTGTAGGGACTGGAAATGTGGTGAACCTCTTTTCCGAAGGGGTTGACGTTGATGCCCAGAAGCTGGCCCTTTGCCACTGTTTCTCCGGGGCGGATTTTTAAATCGATGACGCCACCGCGATCGGCGCGTATCCATTCGGTCTCTTTTACAAAAAGCGGTTTTTTTGCACGGGGATGTTTCTTGGCCGTGCGCATTTTCAAATGTTCCATCACCGCAATCACGCCGCGCACTCCCTCTTGCGTCGCCTTGTATTGAAACCGTCCCGACTCACCCGCCTCATAAATAATGGTGGGAATGCCTTTTTCTGTAGCGGTTCGCCGAAGGCTTCCCTCAATTCCTTTGCGGTCGAGAATAATCGGACACTCAAAACTCTCCGCCAAAAAACGGACTTTTGCATGTGGCAGATCCCCACGCACATGCGGGATGTTGACGCGGCCGTGTCCCGCTGTGTGCAGGTCGATGCCAAAGTGGCATTTGACGATCACCTCGTTGAAAAAAGTGTGGGCATAGCGTTCGGTGAGTGTGCCGTTCGGATCGCCGGGAAAAAAACGGTTTAAATCTCTGCCATCGGGAAGATAGCGGGTTTGTGAATAAAACCCCAGAATGTTGACGACCGGGACGCAGACCAGCGTGCCGCTCTGGTTTTTGTTTGAGGAGCGATAAATCAGGTTGTGTATTATTTCAACGCCGTTGATTTCGTCGCCGTGCACAACAGCAGTGACAAAAAGAATGGGGCCCGGCTTTTTGCCGCGAACAACCGAAATGGGAATGGTGATGCCGCGGGAGGAATAGGTTTCACTCACCTTCAAGTGGACTTGTGCGGTTTCTCCCCTGCGAATGGAGCGGTGGCCGATGGTGAAAATATCGGAATCCTTGGGCCATGAAATTTTTTTCATGCAATCACTCTCGATTTTGTGGGGCGTGTCACCTGACGATGGATATAGTGGATGATGGCGCCGGCCACATCGACATCGGTGGTGTTTTCGATTCCCTCCAGACCGGGCGAAGAGTTGACCTCCAGCACGACAGGCCCCTCATCGGTCATGAGCATGTCGACGCCGGCCACATGCAATCCCAGAATTTTCGCCGCACGGATGGCGGTGTTTTTATATTGTTTGTCGAGGCGGATGTTTTCGGCTGTTCCGCCGCGATGCAGATTGGCCCGAAATTCGCCCTTCACCGCCTGGCGTTTCATTGAGGCAATGACTTTGCCGCCGACGACGATGGCGCGAATGTCGCTCCCCTCCGACTGTGCCACAAATTGCTGGATTAGAATCTGTTCATCGATTCCGTGAAAGGCCTCGATCACCGAAGCGGCGGCTGTCTTTGTGTCGGCCAGGATCACCCCTTTGCCTTGAGTCCCTTGCAGGAGTTTGATGATCACCGGGGAGCCCCCGAGTTTTTCAATCACCTGTTCAATATATTCGGGCTTTTTGATGAAGGCGGTGGGGGGCAGGCCCACATTGCGGCGGCACAAAATCTGAAGACTTCGCAATTTGTCGCGCGAGCGTGCGATGGCATAGGAACTGTTGACGCAATAGGTTCCCATCATTTCAAATTGTCTGACGACCGCCAACCCAAACAGAGTCTGCTTTACCCCGATGCGAGGCAGAATGGCGTCAAAAGTTTCCAGACGTTTTCCGCGATAAAACAATTGCGGTTTATTTTTGGTGATGAGCATGGCGCAATGCGCGGGACGGATCACCTTGACGTTGTGCTTCTGGTCTCTCGCCGCTTCCATCAGCCTGCGGGTGCTGTAGATTTTGGTACTGCCCGAAAGAATCCCCAGTTTCATAGGCCCCTCTTTTTGGATGTCATATATTTTTGCGAAGGGTCGACTATAAAATTTCCCTCCAGCGCTTTCCTTCCCAGGATCAGCCGGAATAACATGTTGTCCCTGCGGGTGACAGTGAATTCAATTTTTTTTCTTTTTTTGCCGATCACAATCCATGTTTTTACCACCGGTCTTCTGGAACGGTGCCCACCGGAATCGGTCACCCACTTGTCTCCGGTGGAAACAGTGGTGATGTGATGCACCTTTTCCGATTTTTTTCGGTGTGGGTGCAAAACAAGCAGGAGTCTGTTTTTTTTGCGGATGATTTTGGAGGCATGGATGGCGGAAGTTCTGGCGCCGGTGTCTATCTTGGCTTTTAAATGACGAATATTCCAAGAGGGGAGATCGACATATTCCTTCCAGCCTATTATAACGGGGGGAACGACTCGTCCTTTCGGGACTCCTTTCCCCCGCACCCCTCTCGCTCGAACCGGCAAAGCCGGATCCTCGCTCGCTTTAATCAGCGGCCCTCTTCGGTTTTCTTTTTTTCTTTGGACCATGTGAATTGCCCCGCCTGGTATTCTTTCAGAAAACGCTCCACAGACATTTCAATAATTTCGGCCCGGGAAATTGTCTCCGTCCCTTCGGGGTTCAGCTCGCGATAAAGATAATTGATGGCGCGCAATGTTTCGCGCGGTATTTCCGGAAGCGGCGGAAGGGCGCGCCACAGCAGAATATATTGTCCATCCCTCCAAATTTTGACGAGGACATCTTTTTTATTCGGGTTGGGAAGTTTGTCCCAGGCTTCACTCAATGCCTTGGCCTGTTGCATCGGGGCCATTTTGGCCGAGACGCGCAATACAATACTTTCGCAATCCAGTTTGAAGGCGGTCTGGGCGATGGAAAAGAAAGTGTCATTGGAGGCCGCCACCACCAATCGAATGGTCTTGCCGTGTTTTTCTGCAAGATTCACCGCCTTGGTGAAAAGATTTTGTTCCTGACTGGAAAAAATTTCTTCTTCTCCCTGTCCGACGGTGGGCCCTTTAAGCAGGCGCGTTGTCATCACCACGACATCCTGTTTTTTTGTGGACACTGTTTCCAGAACGGCATTCAAATGGGACAGATCTTTGGATTCAATGATGGGGACCAGAATGCTGTGTGGCTTGCATCCGACGGTAGCCCGGCTGATCTCCGGATTTTCCTCCACCTGAAAACGGTCCAGGCCGATCGGGGTGGCCACTCTTTTTTTGAGCCACTTTTCCGAAGTCAAAAAAACGATAAAGAGAATAACGGTGAAGGCGAGGCCAGAGAGAGTGGCGACCTGCTTGGTAAAAAGGTTGGCCATGGCAATCGAAAAAAGAATGAGCAGTGTCGTTAAAAGGCCGATGGGAATTTCCAATTTACCTAGATGCAGATTGAGCGGAAACTTCCATTCTCTGGGACTCTTGTCTTTGTAGCGCAAAACGGTTACCGCCAAAGTCTGAAAGAAAAAACTCCAGACAACGCCGAAGGCATAGGCCTCGCCCAGAAGATAGACATTTCCACGACTAAGTAGGATGGTGATGATCTGCAAAATCGCGATACAGTGGATAATCCTGTAACTGGTGCCGAAACGTTTGTGGGGTTTGCGAAACCAGTCGGCCACAACGCCATCTTCGGAGAGACGGCTCATCAGTGCGTTCGATCCGATGAGAGCCGTATTGGATGCACCCGAGAGAATCAGAAAACCGACGATAACGACAAAGGCCTGAAAAACCATCTTCAGCGGTTCGGGCCCTATCAGGTGGACGACGATGCCGCTAAGCATATTGTCGTAGTATTGGGGACGGACTGAATCGGGAATGATCATGTTCCCGAAAAAGGCGACCGAGGTCGTAAAAATCAGGCAGAAAAAAAAGATGATCAATCCGGCTCGTTTTAGATTCTTGAGTTTCGGATAGGCAATCTCGCGGCTCACCTGCGCAAAGGTTTCCTGCCCGCTCATGGCAAGAAAAGAGTGTCCCAGTCCGATAACAACAATGGCCGCCGTCATGGTTTGGGGAAAATCAAAATCCTTCAACCATCCGAGTGCATGCGGAGTCAGATGCAGATCTGTGGGGGGAAAATTCCAGTTGATCTGCAGGAGCGTATAAAAGCACCAGAGGAGAAGTAAAACCACAAGCACGCTCGTGATCTGCATGATACGCATGGCCTTTGAACTGCTTTCTTCCATTCCCAGAATATTTTGCCGCCAAAAATAAAAAATAATACAGCAGGCGATGATTTGCGCCCCCCAATCAGCCGGGAGGATGTGGAGATTGAAATGAAGAAGAATCTGGTTGACCATTCCCATGACGTAGATTCCTGCTGAAACAGTGCTGATGGGGCCGGTCAGAATGAAATCGAACATGAGGGCTGCAACGGAAAGTTTGGCCAGAGTTCCCCCCATGGCCGATTTGACCACGCGATAGAGACCGCCGCGGACAAACATCATGGTCGATTCGAGGTAGACGAGCCGGACGGCATAAGAAAAGAGCATGACCCCCAGAATAAACCAGGGTGCCGCTCTGCCGACAGCCTGTTCCGCAATGCCGGGGACGTAATAGGCCGAGGAGGCCATATCGTTGAGCACAATGGCCGCCGCTCTCCAAAAAGAGATGAAGGTCAGCATGACGGTGGTGGCGACTGCGATTTGTCCCCTGGGCGTTTTCAAAAGAGGGGTTTCGGTTGGCATAAATTGATGATGTCGCTACCATTTTCTACTTTTATTGGCAAAGAGATTATACTAGCTGAAAGCAGACTATGCGCATCGTTTCACTGATCGCCTCTGCCACCGAAATGGTTGCCGCTTTGGGACTTGCAGACCAATTGGTCGGTATCTCCCATGAATGCGATTATCCTCCAGAAGCGGTGCGCGGAAGACCGGTCCTCACTTCTCCCAAAATGGATGTGAAAAAAAAGAGCCTGGATATCCACCGCGATGTGGAGGCGATTGTCTCTTTGGGACTCTCTGTCTACAAAATCGATGTTGAAAAATTAAAATCAGCCGCACCCGATATCATACTGACGCAAGACCAGTGCGAAGTCTGTGCCGTGACTTATGATGATGTGGTGAAAGCCTCCAAAGAATGCCTTGATACCAACGCCCTGATTGTCACGCTCCACCCCGATTCTCTGGAGGATATATACAATGATTTCGGGAAAGTGGCCGAGGCCCTTCAAGTAGAAGAAAAGGGGAGGCAATGTATTAAAGATTTGCGCCAGGGAATGAACTCTATCCACTCAAAAACAAAAACAATTTTAAAAAAACCGCGTGTGGTCTGTCTGGAGTGGCTCTCTCCCTTGATGGCGGCGGGAAACTGGATTCCGGAGATGGTGGATATGGCGGGGGGAATGAACGGTTTTACAAAAAGGGGGGATCACACAAAGGTGATCACCTGGAAAGAACTCCAAAGTTACGATCCCGATGTGTTGGTGCTCATGCCTTGCGGTTTTACCATCGCCCAGAGTCTGGAAAATCGTCTCGATCTGGAGAGCCTTCCCGGATTCAAAGATTTAAAAGCGGTTCGGGGGAGGCAGGTTTTTGTGGTGGATGGAAACACCTATATGAATCGCCCCGGCCCCAGAATTTTGGAGAGTCTGTATATTCTGGCGGGGATTTTTCATCCCGAACTTTTTGAAAAGCTGATTCCTAAGGGGGCTTTGGCACGTTGGGCCTGATTGCCTTGCGGGGCGGACGGGGATCGAACCCGTGACCTCCGACGTGACAGGCCGGCGTTCTAACCAGCTGAACTACCGCCCCGCGAGACATTCAAACCTCTAATTCGAATGGCGGTATCATCATTGTTTTTTAGTTTTGTCAATGAGAGGTCTCCATCGTGTACCGACAAAATTTGGGAGTGAGAAGTGCAGTGCGCAACTCCCCACTCCGCTTGGGGAGGCCCCCAAGCTCCGTTAGTTCCTCGGCCCGCCAAGTTTAAAATCCCCCGAGGGGATTGGCGGGCCTGCGCAGTCGTTGCACACCGCACTTCTCACTCCCAAATTTTGAGCGCACATCATTTCGAACGAAAAAATTTATAGTTTGAA
>JAUSII010000033.1 GCA_030648035.1 Deltaproteobacteria bacterium
CGGTCGTGATGGTTTTGAAAAAATGCTTCGGGTTTATCCCATCCTCAAAAATTTTGTCGATACAATTGATCAGTTGAAAACCCAAACATCGGAGCGTTCTCCTGAATCAGGCGAAATGGAATTTGATAAAACGACATGGGACTATGTGGTAAAACCGTTGTTTGGTTATACTCCAACTGCCGTAGGTGGAATGAAAGGCCCTTTCGTTCCAGAAAATTTGACATTCATCACCCAGCTAGTAGCCCATTCCATCACCGAATTAAGCGGTGCACCGAGTGCGCTAGACCCGAAATGGCCGCAGGAGAATGTTGCCGTGGTCACCGCTTATGGATGGGGTGAACTTTATTACAACCAATGCGCTGTCGACCAAGACCTGCGCGCACCGATTGAAAAAATGGTGAAGCTCTATAGGGATATGGCGATTTTTTTAGGCGACTATCGTGAAGTGGAATGTGATGGCGAGGGTTGCCCGCTTTTTGGTGACGAGATATCGCTCAAAGATGCCGAGCGTATCAAGTTGAGCATTCGTTCGGATAAAAATAATTTTTTAATGGTACATAACCAGCCCTCCATTGGTGCTTGGTGTTTTTCAGGTGATCAGTTTTTGAGAACCTCCAATGGTAGCACCATCTCTTTTGAACAATTGGATCAACAACAGACTTTTGCACGGGAGGCGGCGGCACGAGGCGTAAGGCAAGAACAAAGTTCTCCCTTACAATCCTACGATGAATGTGGGCCTGCAGGACCAAACGATTCCATCAATCAGCAACCGACCAAAGTGTGGGTTCATAAAAAACAGTTCGTGAAGCTGATGCACTTGAAGCTCAAAGCCCAAGATGGGGCAGTGGTCGAATTAAAAGTAACAGAAAACCATCCCCTGCTTGCCAAAAAATTTGGGGGTGAACGCTGGACACCGGCGGGAGAATTGCAAGACGGCGATATTCTTTTGGGGCCAGATGGGGTGGAGCTGTCGGTTGACAAAACGGCAACGCAGATTGAAGAGGGCGTTTTCACGCTTTATAATCTCTCTTTTGCGCAACCCGATCTGCACCCGACCTACAGCGTTTCGCCCGACGGCAAACACTGGATTTGGGTGCATAACAAATAAATATGGTGACGATTAATACAACACTCCCTTCTCTGCTCGGCCAGTCCAGTCTTGGGGTCGACACCTTTGCAGGGCCGGCGGCCGGCATGTCCAACACGTTGACGGAAGTCGGCGTGGAGCTGGCCGACCATGGCATGTCTGAATTTATCACGGGTGCCCCTTTATCTCCTTGGATTATGGGGAGCGTTGTTTTGGGTGTTGTCGGTTTGACTGCCGGGATCATTGGATATTCCCGATATCACCCAAAAAGAATGATCTCCGCTAGGGGCACCGGCCCCGCGATTGCCATCAACGGCAAAACTTATTCCAACTTCGATGGCGCTTACCAGATGGGAAATCGGGACTTGGAGGGGTCGTACAAGATGTGGAGAAGGAACTTATGGGCGAGCACCATAGGTGGAGCAACAGTATCTATGGGAGCTTTCACATATCTTGGCATCTCATCTTCGGCTAATCATTTTCAGCTCGGGTTTGGTGCGTTGATAGGCGGCTGGATGGGTATTATGCTGGGTGGCTTCATCTCTATCGATCAAATCCGCAAAAATGACGGTTTCTATACACGGGGATATTTAAAAAAACAGACACATGTCATCGATTATCCTCCGCTGACAAGAGTCGCCGACACACTGACCGTCCGGGATGTCGCCGCATGGGTCAATGTTCTCTACGACACGGCGCGGAGAGCGACCGAGGGTCAAAATGTGGCGAACAGTACCGCCAAAGGTCCGGTCGAATGGTTTGAAGATGTTTTGCAATCAGGCCTCAAGGTGCACGACAAGGCGCTCAACAAAGATTGGAATCTGGTGGAAGCGATGGGTGAAGAACAGGTTCGTTCTTTTCGCGACTTTGCCTTACAATCTCCCAACGGCGTTCAAATTTTTCGCACGCTGGCCAAATATAATCCGGTGGCGAGGAAGATGGAGCAGGATGGGGATTTAATGAAAGATTTACACATTGATTGGAATCAGAAAAATTGGTGTCACCCCAATGCTGTGGAAGCAGTGCAATGGTTGGTAAATCACGGCAATACCGACATTCTACGGGCATTCGATTATTGGGTAAATAGTTGGAATTCCCCGGTAGCGAGAATAATTCTGAATGGACTTAAGTTGCCTTCGGCGGTAGCCGCCCCCTCTCCCCAACCCCCTGGCCTCCCTGCAGTCGGCAGGGCAGGCTCTCCCACAGGGGGAGAGGGAGTAAATGCAGCGGCAACTTTAAAGCAAACTTTGGTGGATGCTAATGCTACTGTGAATAGAATTTTGGATAGCCTTGAAGGCCCCTCTCCCCAACCCCCTGGCCTCCCTGCAGTCGGCAGGGCAGGCTCTCCCACAAGTGGAGAGGGAGTAACAGTGGTTTCAGCGGTCGAAGCATCCGCCGATGCACTCAACGCCGCGCTTGAAAAATTTTTGGGCCAACCCCGCGCCACCGAATGGCTCGACGAAATGCGCTCGGCTCTCATGGTGGATCAGGCGCGCATCGAGGCGGGCGGCACTCCCAAGATTAGCTTGAACGCCGCTTTCACCGGGCCCGATGGGGTCGGCAAAGAGATGGCCGCCAAACTTTATGGAGAAATTGCGTTTCAATCGGGCCGCATTAAAAATGCAATGCAGGCCGATGTCGAAATTGTTCGCGTGGCTGATCTGTCCTCCATGGATACCACCATCGTGTCAGCCAAAGTGGAAGAGTTGCGGCAGAACATGTCTTCGGGAACCTACAAGCCGGTTGTATTTTTAGGAACCGCCGATGAAGTGCAGGCCTTTTTGAAAGCACATAAACTGGCGGCCCTCGTCAAACATTCTGTCTCCTTCGACGAACTCGATGGAAAAGTTTTGGCCGCGATTCTTGAAAAAATGGCCGAGGAAGAAAAATTTTCTTTGAGCGATGAGACCAAAGCAAGAGTGCAACGGATTCTGCAAGACAGACGCGGCGGCAGTCACATGGCCCGCTCTCTCCTCGACCTCGCCATCAGACAACAGGCCAAACGTCTGGCGCCGGAAATTCGCAAAGGCGGCTTCGACAAAACAAAGCTGACGACACTTGAAGGGGCCGACTTTGCCAGCGCCCATGCGGCGATGGAATCGAAAGCTCTGCTAAAACTTGAAAAAATGGTCGGCCTCAAAGGGGTCAAAGAATCTCTGCGCGGCATTGTTGCGTTGCTGAATCAAAATTTTGAACGGGAACATCGCGGACTCAAAACCACCCGGCCCGTTGCCCATGCCCTTTTCATCGGAAAACCGGGAACCGGCAAAACAACCACCGCCGAAATTTATGCAAACGTTCTAAAAGAGACCGGTTTTCTGCCGAAAGGCCAATGCATTAAAACCAGCGCCTCCGAATTGGTGGGCAAAGTGGTGGGCGAAGCCGAGAGTCTGGCTCTCAAAATGTTGGAACAAGCCAAAGGGGGCGTCTTGTTTGTCGATGAGGCCCACAATCTGGTGACCAGCGAGTTTGGCAAAAAAGCGCTCGAAACCATTTTGAAATATATGGAAGATCACAACTCTGAAATCGTGGTGATCTTCGGCGGCTATCCCGACCAGATGGAAAAAATGCTCGACCACGATCCGGGGTTGAGACGCCGCTTCCCGCAAAAAATAGTTTTTGAAGATTACACGATCGATGAGTTGGGAGAAATTCTCGACGGCATGGTCGGGCAGATCGATTATATTCTCGATCCCAAGGCGAGATTGGCGGCCATCGAATTTTTGAAACGCCAGCAGAGCGCCAAAGATTTTGGCAACGCGGGTGCAGTGCGCAATCTGTTTGAAGCCGCTGTCGTCCGCCAGAGCCGGCGTCTGCAGGCGATTCGGGCCGCCGGCAACGGACTCGACGATGAAGATTACAAGCGTCTCATTGCCGATGACTTTGAGGGTAAAGAGGCTCCCGATCCGAATGCGGCTTTGAAAGAGTTGGATAATTTTATGGGGCTTGAAAAAGTCAAAAAACAATTCAGAGAAATGCTGAATGCGATCAATTTTGCCAAAGCCAGAGGTGGAGAGGCATGGGAAGGGGTTGAACCCTATTTTATTTTTTCAGGCCCTCCCGGAACTGGAAAAACCACCATGGCCCAAACGATGGGAAAAGTTTTCAAGGGAATGGGATTGCTTCCCACGGATAAAGTAGTGGAGGTCAATGCCATCGATCTGATTGCGGGGTTTGTCGGCCAAACGGGAGGACAGACAAAAGAAATTTTCGAAAGGGCTCTTGGAGGCGTGTTGTTTATCGATGAGATTGGTGGCTTGGCCAACTCGACCAATGCTTTTACTCCAGATGCGATCAACCAATTGCTGACTCTATTGGAAAAATATAAGGGCAAGTTGGTCGTAGTCGTGGCCGGTTACGATGACAAGGTCAATGCTTTCTTGCAACTGGATGAAGGTCTCTCCAGTCGTTTTTCCAACCCTCGACTTAATTTTGAAAGCCTCTCTGTGAAAGATGCGGCCGACCTTTTTGAAATGAGAATACAAGAGAAGCAACCCAAAATTGTTCTTTCGGCTGAAGCCAAAGCGGCGCTACCTGAATTGATAGCCCAATTGAGCGCTGCTCCTAATTGGGCCAATGGAAGAGATATCCGCACATTGGTGGCAAAGACAATAAACAAACAGGGAAACTATTGGGCCGATAATGATGGAAAAGTCGATATCAATACCATTCCGGTGGAGGTGTTGAGAGAGGCGGTTCAGGCTCTCGTTCAAAAGAAAATAGAAGATGCAGAGATTGCAACATCGCGGCCGGTCGACACCCTTCGACAAGCAGCCGCCACTCAATCTGCTCAATCTCCCGCTCCCGCGCCCGCTCCCGTTCGTGCTGAGCTTGTCGAAGCACAACATTCCTTCGCACTCCACACCGAACAGGCAACCAAAGAACTAAATTTGTCGCCGATGGAGGCATGGGCACAAATGACCAGCAGCGACCCAGATTCGGCATTGGCCCAAGCCGTCGCAAAAAAATCGGGAAAGAGAGCCGAAGAGGTCGCCCAAGAATTAAAGAAAAATGCCGAGGCCATCGCCGCCCAACCCGCAGAGCGCGGCTGGATCTGCATGCACTGCGGCTCCACCAACCCGAGCTGTCCCTACAAAGAACTCCCTCCGAAGGAGAAGGCAAAACATAACGGTTTGAAACGCCGCTCCTGAAATAACGCCTTGACTTAAACCCCAACTCGTTGCTAATAAGCCCGCTTCACGAAAGGAAGAAAGTATGCCGGTACGCATCAGATTAAGTCGGGTTGGGACCAGAAAAAAACCGTGTTTCAGAGTGGTGGCGGCAGATCGCACCAAGCCGAGAGACGGGCGCTTTTTGGAATTGCTGGGGACCTTCGATCCCAAATCAAAAGAGAAGAAATTGAATATCAACCAGGAACGCTTTGACTATTGGGTCAAGCAGGGAGCCATTCCCACTGGAGTGATCGTCCAGAACCTCAAAAAACAGCAGAGAATTCCGGCAAAATAATGTCGAGGCCATGTGCAGTTTGATATCCTGACCATCTTCCCGGAATTTTTTGAATCGAGTCTCAAGACATCTCTCTTGGCCAAAGCGCTGGCCCAGAAAAAACTCTCCGTTCACCTTCACAATATTCGGGATTTTACCGAAGACAAACATCACAGCGTCGATGATATCCCTTATGGTGGCGGGGCGGGGATGGTGCTCAAACCCGATCCGGTGATTAGGGCGATTGAGTCGATTCCAAAATTAAAAAAATCGCGCTCGATTCTGCTCACTCCCAAAGGGGCGCTTTTAAATCAGCAGAAGATTGTCGATCTGGCCCAATGGGATCAGCTCATTCTGGTCTGCGGCCGTTATGAGGGGATCGACGACAGAGTGCGGGAGCTGGCCATCGACGAAGAGATTTCTATAGGGGATTATATTTTGAACGGGGGAGAGGCGGCGGCGGTGGTATTGCTGGATGCTCTGGTCCGGTTGATTCCCGGGGTGTTGGGCAATGAAGCCTCGGCGGCTTTTGATTCCTTCAGCCATGGGCTTTTGGAATATCCGCAATACACAAGGCCCCCTGAATTTCGCGGGCTGGAGGTTCCAAAAGTGCTCCTTTCCGGGCATCACAAAAATATTGAAGCCTGGCGGCGCCAGGAAATGTTGAAGGCCACTTATGAAAGAAGGCCTGATCTTCTCCAAAAAGCCGTTTTAACGGAGGAAGACGAAACCTTTTTAAAAGAGTTGCAAAAGGAAAAGAAAGAAGGTAGGCAGTAGCGCAATTTTTAACGGGAATTTTAAGGAGATATTTTATGAACATCGTCGAACGCATTGAAAAGGCCTACCTCAAAAAAGAGATCACCCCGTTTCGTCCCGGGGACACCATTCGCGTTTTTGCAAAAATCAAGGAAGGTGAAAAAGAGCGGCTCCAGGCTTTTGAAGGCGTGGTTCTGCGCAACCGTGGCGGCGGATCGAGAGCCTCCATCACCGTCCGAAAAATTTCCTACGGCGTCGGCGTGGAAAGAATATTTCCCCTCCATTCTCCCGTCATCGATCGCATCGAAGTCGTGCATGCAGGCAAAGTCAGAAGAGCCCGTCTCTATTATTTGAGAAAATTGTCCGGCAAAAAAGCGCGTATTGCCAGTGCCGAAAAGGTGATGGTCAAGAAGGAAGCTCCCCGTGCCGAAAAAGTTGCAAAAGCGGCTTCTGAAGAAAAACCTGCGTGAATTTGAATTACACGCCCTTCAACAAGGTTTTTCATATATCGCCGGCGTCGATGAAGTAGGACGCGGCTGTCTGGCAGGGCCCGTTGTTGCCGCCTGTGTTATCCTCCCCTGGCAGGAAGATTTTGAAGGCGTCGACGATTCCAAAAAATTGAGTCCGGGACAGCGGGAAAAAATGTTTCCCCTTATTATGGCAAGGGCCTTGGCGGTTGGAGTCGGCATGGTGAGCCCGGATGAAATTGACCGTATCAATATATTGCAGGCCTCTTTGAAAGCAATGCGGATCGCCGTTGAAGCCCTGAAAGTAAAAGCCGATTTTGTGTTGGTGGATGGAAAACAGTCGATTCCCTTGCTCACTCTTCCCCAAAAAGCATTTCCAAAAGCCGATTGTTTAAGTGTTTCCGTCGCGGCGGCATCTATTATCGCCAAGGTGACCAGGGATCGCTTGATGGTGCAATTGGCGAAACAATTCCCCGGTTTCAGTTTCGACCGCCACAAAGGCTACGGCACACAAAAACACATGGAGGAGCTGGCAAAACACGGCCCCACCGAACTGCATCGCAGGACTTTTTTGAGCTAACTGCTAAAACTTAACCTTTGGCACTTCCTGGGCTCCCTCGGCGGCTTTGAAGTAGGCGTGCTGTTTTGTAAAGCCGGTCAGGGCGACGATGATGTTGTTGGGGAACTGTTGCGTGTAGGCGTTGTAGACCTGCACCTGCTCGTTGTAGCGGTGGCGCTCGACGGCGATACGGTTTTCGGTGCCTGCCAATTCATCTTGCAGGGCCAGAAAATTCTGATTGGCTTTGAGTGCGGGATAATTTTCAGCGACGACCAGCAATCTGCCAATGGCGCCACTCATCTGGTCGTTGGCGGCCACTTTCTCCGGAATGGTTTTGGCCTGGCCCACTTTGGCCCGGGCTTCTGTCACATCGATGAAAACTTTTTGTTCGTGGGTGGCATAGCCCTTGACGGTTTCTACAAGATTGGGAATCAAATCGTTGCGGCGCTGGAGAACATTTTCAATTTGCGACCACGAGGCCTGCACCGACTGGTTGAGTGCCACGAGCTGATTATATTTTCCGACTCCGGTCAAAACGAGAAGAACAACCACTCCGAGCGCAATCCATAAAATCTTTTTCATAAAACCTCCAGGGTGTCGGCGAATCTAATCAGGGTTTTCATTTCTGTCAAGAAGGCTTCAAAAAGTTCCGGAATTTCTTTGCGGCGGGGAAAAGAAAGTTGGCCGTTCCGAATGGAAATCCAGTCGAGGAAGACCTGCGGATGAATGTCGACCGACATTGCCAGTTGTTCCACTCTTTTGTTCCAGTCTGTCTCCGGCGTTTTTCCCTGAATAAAGAGGAGGCCGTCCATTAAAACGAGAATGGAGGGGAGCGTTTGCAACAAGGCTTGCCCCAGTTTTTTCCGGTATCCAAAAAGATGGGCCGGATGATTCTGAAGCCGGATATATTTTGTGCGCAGTTCCATCTCGCACTGGTGCCGCAAATTTTTCAGCCCGACTTCATACGGGGGGAGGGGCTTGCCATACAAAATGCGATGGTGCCTTTGGAGCTCCAGAAATTCGAGAGGGAATACATCTTTGGAGCTGTTGAAAAAATTTTGATCCCACACCAATGGTGGTGGATTTTTTTTGAGCCATGTTTTAAGGATTTTTTGCCCGGCCAGGGGGTTGGCCTCCACCGTATTCTCCACCAGGACCATCACATTATAATTGGAATGTTTGGATTGAAAATGACCACTGGCCGCAGAACCATATAATATGACCGATTGCAGGCCCTCTGAAAAAACATCCTGCATCATCGGTATCAAGTCTTCAGGTTTCATATTGCCTCCTTTGTATTCTACCAACTCGACGACCCACCGCCGCCGCCCGAACTGCCGCCACCAAAACCGCCGAACCCTCCGCCACCCCCGCCTCCGAAGCCGCCGGAGGATCGTGAATGGCCCGAACCCAGAAACATTAAAAACAGAAAGGGATGTCTAATGGCAAAGTAGAGAATGGCGACAAGAATGAGAAGATCAAAAATCGAAAAACGTCTTGAAGGTTTTTTTGGGGTTGCCGCTTTTCCTTCTGCAGAAAACAGCTGTGTGATGGCCCCCACCGTCTCTTCGACCCCTTTGTCCATGTCGCCTGCGCGGGCGTTGGGGACAAAATAATCGCGCAGGAGACGAGCCGCTTTGGCGTCATTGAGTTCTCCCTCCAAACCATAGCCGACTTCGATCCGCGCTTTTCTTTCAACAGGGGCTACAAGAAAAAGTAGTCCGTTGTCGGCACCTTTTTTTCCAATCTTCCAGTTTTCAAAAAGCCTTGCGGCATAATCGTCGATGCTGTTTCCGTCCAGCGAGGGGACCGTCACGATTGCAAGTTCAATGGATGTTTCCAGTTTGAGTTGACCGGCCATTTCGTCCACGCGATGCACTGTCTCCGGCTTTAAAATATTGGCCAAGTCGTTGACATAACCTGTGGGAGACGATAGGGACCAACTGGAGTTGGAAAGACAAAAGCCAAAAATCAAAAGACAAAGGGGGAGAATATGAAATTTGGAAGGGCGCATATTTTCTGGACGGCATTGTTGATAGCCGGTTTGTTTGTCGGTTGCAAAGAGAAACCACACCACGAGGGAGCTCAAATGGAAAATAAAAAGAATGTCATCGCTGAAGCTAATGCGGCCACCAACTCAAAGTGGCAGGCACCAACAACGCCCAATGTCGATGCAAATAAAAAATATATCGCGACGATCAAAACCTCCAAGGGACTTATTAAATTGGAGCTGTTTCCAAAACAGGCCCCGCTGTCGGTGACCAATTTTGCACAACTGGCGCAAAAAAAATTCTATAACGGATTGACCTTCCACCGTGTCGTTCCGGGTTTTGTGGTGCAGGGAGGAGATCCGACAGGCACGGGGACAGGTGGCCCCGGGTATACCATTCCGGCGGAGATTTCTCTTTTGCACAAAGAGGGCGCGGTGGCCTGGGCGAGACTTCCCGAAACCGACCCGATGGGAAAACCGGTCAACCCTGAAAAACGCTCGAGCGGTTCGCAATTTTATATCGCACTTGCACCCCAACCGTCCCTCGATGGTGGCTATACCGTTTTTGGTCAGACGATCGAAGGTATGGATATCGTCCGCCAGATTCAGCGGGGCGACACCATTCAAGAGATAGAAATACAGGTGGAATAATTTTCAGCTTCCTTTAAACGTGGCCGAAGCTCTTTCTGTGTTTTCCCATTCCGAGTGGCATATGTTTATGATGGGAACTGCTGGCCCCGAATTTGGAGCCCATGTCTCTGGGCCATTTCTGTTTTTCGGGTTTTACTGGCTGCGGGGAAGGGGTCTTCACTTTGGAACGTGTTGGCATAACAACCTCCTTGTCGGCAAAGTTTACCACACTCTCCAGTAAATCAATAGGCCTCTTCGGATGGGCCGGCATCCTCTTCTTTGACAGGCTCGGGCGGCGGTGGGGCTCCCTTTTCCATATCAGCTTCCATAAAATCGGCAGAACGGTCCTGGCTTGAACCTCCTTCTATTATGGCGGCAGGGGGGGGACTATCGGCAAAACGCGAAGAGCCACCTGGCAATGCAAAGAGATCTTTTCCTTTCACCTCATCTGGCATCGTGAAATCTTTCGCTTCCCAATTTTGGGTGGCACTCTGCATGAAATCGAGAAATATCGGGGCCGCCGTTCTGCCACCCTGTTCGCCTTTGCCCAAGGTGCGAATGGCATCGTAGCCGACCCAGACTCCCGCCGCCAGATCGGGGACATATCCGACAAACCAGGTGTCGGTTTCGTCATTGGTGGTGCCGGTTTTTCCCGCGACCGGTTTGCCCAACTTTTTAACCCGCTGGCCGGTGCCCTGTTGAACCACGTTTTCCATCATCTTGACCATCAGATAAGCAGTCTGGGGGGTCATCACATGGCCTTCGGGAATATTTTTGCCATATAAAATTTTGAGTTCTGCCGGTGATAATTTGAGCTGATCCTGTTCTATAAAAACCTGATTGGCTTCAAAAAGATTTTTATTGAGGTCGTCTTTTTGCCTGATCAGTTCAATCTCTTTTGCAACCGTGTTGGGAGTTTCTACTGACGATTGCGGCAGTTGATATTCCTCCAGAACATTTCCCTCCTGATCGGAAATTTTGGTGACAAAGACCGGAGGTCTGTAAACTCCCAGATTGGGGAATGTGGCATAGGCCGCCACCATCTCCATCAGATGAACGCCGTTGGCCCCGAGCGCCATGGAAGGATATTTGAAAATGGGGGTCGTGAGCCGCATTTTGCGAATATACGCTGTGAGATAATGAAGATGGATGTGATAGGCGATACGTGCCGTGGCGACGTTGTAGGAATGGGTGATCGCATTGTGAAAGGTCGTCATGCCGCGATATTTGCCATCATAATTTTTGGGAGACCAGACTTCGTCGCCGACTGGAATGGTAAAAGGGGAGTCGGCAACCGGTGTTTTCATCGTGAAACCCTTGTCGAGTGCTGCGGCATAAATAAAAGGCTTGAAAGAACTCCCCGGCTGGCGCAGGGCATCCATTGTCCGATTGAATTCACTCTTGCTGAAATCATAACCTCCCACCATCGCCTTGATAAAACCGGTTGAGGTTTCCTGGGCATAGAGGGCCCCCTGCACGACAGGGTCCTGATAAAAGGAAAATTTATTTTCTCCCATGGCCCGCACATGAATCAGATCCCCTAGTTTGAGAGTGTGGGGTGGGTCGTTGAGATAAAGATTTTCTTCATAGGCGAGCTTGGTCTGATCGAAACTGATATCTTTGCGCGGCACGATTCCGGAGGTAAAGCCGACATAGACAAGCGTGTTCTGCCCTTCAAATCCGGTGACGACAGCAGGATAAATTTCTCCTTCTTCAATGCGGGTCTCTTTCGTTTTAACAGGAGGATACTTCACAAATTTTTTCGACTGCTCCTTCAAGATTTCCATGTGGAGTTTTTCTTTTTCTGCGTCGATGGAGGCGAAGTCGACATGATCAAAGGTGCCGCGCCATCCATTTCTTCTTCTGTCCAAAACTTCCAGTCCACGCCGCACAGCAGTCACGGCCGCTTTTTGCATGGTGGGGTCGAGCGGGGTATTGATTTTCAGCCCTCCATAATAAAGTTTTTCTTCGCCGTATTTTTTGAGCAACATACTGCGCAGGTTTTCCAAAAAATGGGGGGCGACTTTCAGATTTCTATCCTTGTCGGTCCCTTCGACATAAAGGGTCAGCTCCTGGGCCATGGCGTCTTTGCGATTTTTTTCGGTGATGATTTTTTCATCCATCAATCGCTGGAGAACATATTCCTGGCGCTCTCTTGTTTTTTCAGGGTGACGCAATGGAGAATAGAGTTCCGGTGCGCGGGGGAGACTGGCCAGTATGGTCATTTCAGAAAGATTGAGATCTTTAAGGTCCTTGTGAAAATAATCCCACGCGGCCGATTTGACTCCATAGGCCCGGTTTCCAAAATAAATCTGATTCAGATAGAGATAGAGAATCTGGTCTTTGGTGAGATAGCGCTCCAGACGAGTTGCAAGAATCGCCTCGCGCACTTTGCGTGCGTAGGAACGCTGTCTGGACAAAAGTAGGGAGCGGGTGACTTGCTGGGTGATGGTGGAACCACCTTGCACCACGCCACCCGATTTTAAATTGGCCAGAAAAGCACGAAGCGTTCCTCTGAAGTCTATGCCGTGATGTTCAAAAAAACGGGAATCTTCGGCGGCGATGAAAGAGCTGATCAAAAGAGGGGGGATTTCTTCCACAGGAACCAGCTCTCGGCGCTCTTCATTCCAGAATTCACCGATTTGCGTTCCATCGGAGCCGAATACTTTGGAGACAAGATAGGGATGATAATCAGAAACAGTCTGAATATTGGGAAGATCCCCGGCAAAATATAGATAGCCCGCCAGCCCGGCGACAAAAATAGTGCCGACAAAAACAGCCAGCAGAGTCGCCATGACTTTAAAAAAACGTCCAATTCCTCTAACGGTGGCCCACAATGAAGGCATATTCGCGCGAAGCTAACAAAAAATACCGGATACTGGAAGCGTGAAAAATTATATGTAACGGAAAGCGAAGGAAGCTCTTTGGGAGGGTCGCTGTTCGGTTTGGGTCGGACCCAAACCGACAGCTTGCCCTCGGTGATTTTTATTTATTGGATCCCGTTTGATAAAAATCACCTGCGCACATCCCTCCCAAAGAGCTTCCTTCGCTTTCCTCCACAGGTATT
>JAUSII010000050.1 GCA_030648035.1 Deltaproteobacteria bacterium
TCGATTTCTAAGAGATGAAATAAAGGAGAAAATGTATGAATCAACCCAAGACCAAAAAACCGTATGAGCCTCCCAAATTGGTTCGAATCAAACTGGATGCGGAGCAGGCCATTTTGGGAACATGCAGTACAGGGGCCGTCAATGCCTCGGCGGCATCAACACAGTGTAAAGGCAGTGGTGGGACGTCCGGCCGATGCCGCAAGGCATCATCGGGAGATAGTTCTTCCACGTCCTGATGAGGAGCCGATATGTTTTTTCTGAAAGAATCGCCGCTTTTTTTCAGCATAGGGCGGGTTCGTTTCGCCTGTTTTTGGGAGGATCCGCGCCTGCAATGTCTGGCCACGCGTGTTTATTCCCATTTTGTTACGGAGCCGCATACAGCTGATGTGTCTCTGAACCTCTCCTTTGGAGCCCCCGGTCCCCTTCCGGCGGGAGAAGTTTTGTTTGAGGATGCGGGAGATTGGCGGTTGGTGCGTCACAACGGTTCCTTTTTTTGCGAAACCTTCAAAATCAACAACGGTCTTCGGGAACTTCGGGCCGAATTGAACATGAAGTTGACTGAAGGGCAGATTACCCTTCGGCCCCGCTGGAATATCAAGGGAGCCGACGGCTTGGGAGTTTGGTATATGTCTCAACTGATTCACCCTTTGGGGATGCAGTTGGAAACCTATCATCTGGCGGCCAAGGGAGAGGGGATCCTTTGTCATGGCGCCGCGGTGGCCGACAATGGAGAGGGAATTCTTTTTATCGGTCGTTCTGGCCGCGGAAAGAGTACCATTTCCGGTTTGTGGCTCAAAAATTCCAAAGCCCGGGTTTTGGGGGATGACCGGATCATTGTGAAAAAAGAAAACGGAAAATACTGGCTGTATCCCACCCCGTGGCTGGGGAATCTGGGACATATCCATCCGGATGTGGTTCCGCTTAAAAAAATCTATCTTTTGGAACACGAGTGCCGGCACCGTTTTGTCAACAAGACGAAACCTGATTTGTTGCGCGATTTTTTTCCCAATCTTTTTCTCCCCTACTGGGAAAAAGGGATCATTGAAAAGGCTCTCTCTTTTCTGGATGGTTTGCTGAATGATATTCCGTGCGTCTCTTTGGAGTTCACGCCCCATGCCGATGTGATCGACTTCATCCGGGGAGATATGTGACTATGGATTCCTGTTTTCTGGACGATTATCTTTCCCGTCAGCATGCGAAGGCCAGACTGTATCCACAGCCGGTCGAGGCTATGGTCGAGTTGACCTATGGGTGCAATTTGCTCTGTGTTCATTGCTATAACCCGACCCATTTGGCCCGGAACGAATTGAGCACAGAAAAGATTTTTTCCATTTTGGACCAGATGGCTGAAATGGGAACCCTTCAAATCTGTTTTACCGGCGGGGAGATTTTTTCGCGCAAAGACTCTCTCTCTATTTTGGACTACGCCAAAAAAAAAGGTTTTCAGATTATTTTGTTGACCAACGCCACCTTGATCACCCCAGCCATGGCCGATCGGCTTCAAGAGATTGCTCCCCGCCGGATCGATATCTCTCTCTATGGCGCCACGCGAAAAACCTATGAACGGGTGACCGGCGTTCCCGGTTCTTTTGGAAAATTTCTTTCGGGTCTTGGTCTTCTCAAAAGTCGGGGTCTTGCCCTGCGCCTGAAATCCATTATTCTGACGCTCAATCTGAAAGAGGTGGAGGCGATGCGCCGTTTTTCCAAAAAATGGGGTATTTCGTTTGAATACCAGACCGATGTGAACCCGCGCGTGAATGGCGATCGGGCTCCGTTGGCATTTCGCATTTCTCCGTTGGAAGAGGCCCGGCTCTGGCATCGCTATGTCATGACGCCGACCCTGAAAAAAGGGCTTACGGAGGATGTTTCCTGCCGCACTGATCACGAAGGTCCCTTTGATTGCCACTGCGGCAAAAGCAAATATGTCATCACCCCTTATGGGCAGATGAATCTTTGCATTTTTAATTATTTTCCGAAGCGCAACGTGTTGGATGGCCAAGTGGCGCAAAGTTGGCGGGATATTGTGGATCTGGTCAAAAAGACAAAACCGACGAAAGAGCATGTCTGTCCGGTTTGTCCGGTTTATGATTTCTGTTCCAGAGGGCCCGGCGATTCCTGGGCCGAAATGGGGGACGTGAACGCCTGCGTTCCGTATCATTGGGAGAGTGCCACGTTACATAAGGCGCTATGGGAGGGGGATGCGACACGCCGCCGTCAAATCGTTGGTGATGGAACTGTTAAATAAGGGACACCGGATTGTGTTGCCAGTCTCCGGAAATAGCATGAAGCCGGCCTTTCGTTCGGGAGATGCGCTCATCGTGGAGCCTTGCTCTTTTGAAATCCTTCAAAAAGGGGATGTTGTTGTTTATCGGGGAGACAACGGGGGGGATGTTTTGCTGGTGGCCCACCGTGTGACGGAGAAAAAGGAGGGCCCCTTTTTTTTGACTGCCGGTGACGCCGACAAAACAAGGACATCGATTGTCCACCCCCACCAAGTTTTGGGAAGAGTGGTTCAGATTAAAAAAAAATCTTTTTTGAGTCGATGGCTGGCCGGACTTGATGATTTTCATCCGAGACTTTGGTGGGTGGTGGCTGTCCACCGGCTGGCCCACGCGGTGGAATTTTTTTCGGTGGCATTGGCTTCCCCTCCCGATTTTGTAGAGGGAAATCGGCGCTATTATGCCGGAGTTTACGGCCCCTCTTTTGACGCGCCAGAAACAGGACTTCTTCCTTTTGAAACCTCTCTTTTGTCCGGTTTTGAGAGCCAAGGGAAAAGGGCTCTTGTTTTGGGCTGTGGAGATGGGAGAGAGGCTCTCGCCTTGGCCCGCAGGGGGTGGTGTGTTGTCGGTATCGACTCGGTTTCGGGTGCCTTGGAAAAGGCCGAAGTCCGGGCGAAGAAGGAGGGACTCGCCGTCGATTGGATCTGTCGCGATGTAGTTGCAGAGGGTTTCCCCCATTTTATATTTGATGTGATTACCCTTTTGGGCCAGCTCTACAGTCTTGTCCCCTCACGGCATCTTCGCGTGGCGTTTCTTCAAAAATGTCGGGAACGGCTCCATTCGGAGGGGAGAATTTTGGTCGGTTTTATCCGCTGTGCTCCCCCTTCGCGCCACCGCCGTCTGGCACAGCGAGTTCGCAAAGGACTGGGATGGATCTGTTTTGGAAACCGTGAGTCCCAAGTCAATGACCGACTCTATAATGGTCGGCTGTTTATCCATCCGTTTGTCGATCTTTCCGAATTGGAAGAGGAGGCTCTTGAAGCCGGGTTGTGTCTGGACCAGTCTGGAGAGGTGGCGGAAGGGGAAGTTGTTGTTCTTAAGCCGAAAGAGAATTGAAAATTTTTTCTGGTCTTTTTGAAACGGATGTTTCATGGTTGTCGATGCCGAAATGGCAGGAGGTATTATGATTTATCAAAAACACTCCAACATGGTGTCGCGGCGGATTATGGACGAGGTGATTCTGGTTCCCATAAGCCGGAACGCGGCCGATATGCAAAATATCTACTCTCTGAATTCGACTGGGGCCAGAGTTTGGGATCTGCTCGACGGTAAAAATTCTGCAGAGCAAATTTTGCAAACACTGGTTGAAGAGCATGAGGTCGATGCCCAGACTGTCCGCTCCGACTTCGACAGCCTGATGGCTGATCTTCGGGAAATCGGCGCCGTTGAAGAGATTCAAACATGAACGAACGTCTGGTTTTGGCGGAGGCCCTTCTGGATCTCCTTCCTGCTGAAAAAATATTGGCCATTTCCCGCGAGCCGGCCACGGAAAGAATGCAAAAATTGCTGGTGCGGAACGCGGTCTATCTGGAAAAACTGGGGGTGCTCGGTTTTCTGACAGACCAAATTGAAAAGTGGGAGCCGCTGGACCTGTTTAATCGTATTCATTCGCCTTTGGAATTTCTTCTGGAACGCCTTCAGGAAAAACCCCTTCTTCCGGAGAGGGATCTTCTCTATTTTGAAGAGCATGTGCGGCGGTTATGTGCGCCGCATTTGAAGGTGCCCTTTTCCTTGTATTCCGCCGCGGCTCTGGAGAGGGAGCGGAATGATATTCTGATGGAAGACAAACCGGGATACCGACTGGAAAAAGAGGGGCCGGCTTTTGACCGGCTTTCCAATCTGGTGGCCGGCGCCGGAAAACGGATTCGCGAAATGGAACCGCTTTTGGCAGAAGAGACGTTTTTTTTTATCAGAACCCTCGTGGTCGATTTTTCGCTGGAAGGGGTCCTACTGTATTCCAGCCTTCCTTGGCAGCCCGGCACGGTTGAAATAGCGCCGAGGTTGATCGCCAAACGGGAGGGGCACACCCGGTTCTCTGATGCTCTGTTGGAGCTCTTGACGGCGGCTCAGCTGGTCCACGAATCGAGGCATCAGAAACATTATTATTTATTTCGTTGCGAAGACACCGAACCGGTTAGCATCGGTCAGTTTGGGTTTGTAAAACCGGAATTTACCGGCATTCCGCTGAATGTGACTTGGAGCGCTCTCCCAACGACAAAACCTTTTCACAAGTTTTTCACTCTGGCCATTTCCATCGGCTGGGAGTTGCGTTTTTTGGAGGCGTCCCGAGGGAGGGGTGGACTTACAGACGAAGAGGATCGTGTTGTGGAGAGTCTGATTCGGAGGAAACGGAAATATCTTTTACCGTTGCTGGTTCAGGGGGAGTTGTTTCGCGATCTTTTCACGCCCGAGGGGGAGCATCTGCTCGAAAAACTTTTTGTCTGGAGCGGATACCATTAAGGGAGTGGTGGAAAATGTCATTCCCGTTTTCACGGGAAT
>JAUSII010000052.1 GCA_030648035.1 Deltaproteobacteria bacterium
TTCCCCAAAACACCCACTCGACTCTCGCCCGCCAAAGTTTTAATAGCCCCCAAAAGGTTTTGGCGGGCTCCGAGACGCCCTGAGAAACACTCTCTGGCTGGCAACAATTGCGAGTATAACTCGCCACAGGATTTTTTCACCAGCACGCAGGAGATTTTGAGCACACTTTTCTTCGAATTGAATAATTTATAGTTCAAAAAAATACATGTTCAAAAGCTGGAAGCGGAGAAAAAAGTGGTATGAAGGGCCTGTCGGAGGCAATTTTACAAACGGGATCCAAAAACAAAATTGCCGAGACCGGAGCACCCATGGTCAAGGTCCAGCTTTGCTGGACCGCGAAGCAAACTCGCAGAGTTTGCGGAGTTTGATAGGCCGACCCGCACATGAGGTGCGTCCCCGAATACCCTTTTTCCGCCCGCACGCGGGAGATTTTGTCGGTGTCTGTTTACTACGATTTTCTGATCTTGCATCTGACCGCGTCGTTGTCTATTGTCCCCCGCGATGAAAAATGCGTTGAAAGGGAGGAAGGTTTCGCTTTCGCAGAGCACCATGATCAAGGTGATGTCGCCGCTCGACGCCAACCATTATGGATATGTGCATGGCGGCGCCATTATGCGAGCCGTCGATGAAGCGGCTTTCATCACCGGCACACGGCATGCGCGGCGCAATATTGTCACAGCGGCCATGGACAATATGTCTTTTGCAAATCCGGTGCGGCTGGGAGACCTTCTCATTCTCAAGGCCTCGGTTAATTTTGTGGGCCGAACATCAATGGAGGTCGGCGTGCGCATCGAGGCGGAAGATCCGGTCACCGGCGACAACCGGTTGATCGGAAGAGCTTATGCCACCATGGTGGCGCTGGATGAGCTGGGCAAGCCGACTTTTATTGCACCGTTAATTCTGGAAACAAAAGCAGACAAGAAAAGAAACAGCGATGCCAAACGGCGCCGGGAAAATCGTTTAAAATTGCGCCCCAAAAATTAAAAAACCAGACGTAAAAAACAAGACGGAGGAAAATATGGCCGGAAACATTCATGAGATAACCGACGACAGTTTCGAACAAGAAGTTTTGAAATCAACCACCCCCGTGTTGGTCGATTTTTGGGCCACCTGGTGCGGCCCCTGCCGATCGCTGGCCCCCACGGTCGAGGCCGTCGCCAATGATCACGTCGGCAAAGTCAAAGTCTGCAAAGTCGATGTCGATCACAATCCAAACCAGGCCGCCCAATACGGCGTGCGCAGTATCCCCACTCTCATCCTCTTCAACTCCGGCAAAATCGTCGGCCAACTGGTGGGCAACGTCTCCAAACAAATGATCGAGGACCTTTTCAAGAAGTCGGCTTGAAAATTGGGAGGGGGGTGTAGTTGATGACCCACAGGATTCATCGATGCATTGCAGATGAGGAATAATAATGGACGTTTTATACACTCCCGGCGGTTTAAAAATACGATTGGATCCGCATCGCGTTGAGCTTGTGTTAGCCTCGGTGTGGGATTCAATTAATCTTCATAAAGCATATATTGATGTCGAGCTCTGGGCGACATTTCCAAATACTTTTTCGTCAGTATGCACAATGATAACTGCGTTTATAACGCACTCACTTGCATGGACTCTTATTACTTTTCTGGTGTCATTTGCAGTTGCCAATTCTATCCAGACACTTGTCTATTCTCGCATTTTAAACCTAATATTTTCCACATTTATAGGATGGATTATTTCTTTGCCGTTATCAATTGCGGTTGGCCTTTATCTATATTTTAACAATGCATGGTTGGTTGGGATGGCTCAGCTTATCATTGTTGTAGCGAATTGCCTGGGTTATACGGATTTGTTACTTTTTTTCCTGTTGCCTTTACGGATGGCTATAAAAAAGATTGGTGGAGTCTTAATGGGTGATGTCGAGATTGCGTTCATGCGTATTTTATCCCTGCAAGCAGAGCGAGCAGGAGTTGAGCTTGATTGGACACTTTACAACAATAGAGCAGATAAAAAATCCAGACGGAGAACATAATTGATTGGTGTGTGACATTGTTAAAGTAAAAAGGGAAAGATGAAATACTTCCAGGATTACAAGGGTCTTAAAATACGTCTGACGGATGAGAGACGTGCTCATATTTTTGAACATCCGGAAATGGTCCCCATGGAGGAGGCTATTGTTGAGGCTTTGTTAAGGCCCGAATGTGTTATACAATCAAGAAGTGCTGAAGATACTCAATTATACTATCGATACTATGCAGAAACCAGAGTGGGAGGAAAGCTTTTGTGCGTCGTCGTGAAACTAAAGGCGTTGGACGCTTTTATTTTGACAGCTTATTTAACCGACAAGATCAAGAAAGGAGAAGTCCTATGGAAAACAAAGCCATAAAAATTTGGTATGACTCTGAAGGGGATTATTTGGAAGTTATGTTTGAAAATAAGCCAGGATATTTCAGAGAAACAGACAATGACTTGGTCATGGAAAAAGTGGATGCGGCTGGACATGTGCTGGGGTTCTCGATTCAGCAAGTGAGTGACATAAAACAAAAACCTCTTGAGGCCACATTAGTTCAGGCTTCGTAATTAATGCACGTCGGTGACGTTTTTAAGCCATTTTGTTTGGGACATCTTTTTTTAATGGCATAACCCCTGCCAACTCGCCTATCACGTTTACAAGCTCCGAATCCGAGGGAATGACGACCTTGGCGTTGAACTGAAGCGATTTTTCCACGGCCTCAAGTTTTCTTAAAACTTGAGCGTTACCGGTAAAATATTTATTCGCCGCCTCGTTCACCAATCGAATCGCTTCTGCTTCACCTTCGGCCCGAAGAATGTTGGCCTGTTTGATACCTTCGGCTTTTTTGATTTCGGATCTTTTTTGGCCATCTGCGGCAGTTTCAACGGCGGTGGCAAAATCAACGGCCGCAATCTTCTCATTTTCCGCTTTGACAACTTTATTCATCGTCTCTTGAACATCCTTCGGAGGATCAATTTCCTTGAGCTCCGTACGGACGATATCAATTCCCCAATTGGCGGTTTCCTTCATGAGAATTTTCAACAGGTCTTCATTAATCCTGCCTCTTTCACTGTTGGCCGATTTCAATGTCATCGTGCCGATGATATTTCTAAGCGTCGTCCTCGCCAAATTCACGATTTGATATTGGACATTGCCCACATTATACATGGAGTTTTTGACATTCTGCTCATCCGATTTTACTTTGAAATAAACTTGAGCATCGACGCGTGCGTTCAGGTTGTCAAAGGTAATGATCTCTTGAGGCGTGGCATCCACCATCAATTCGGTGACGTTTTCCCGAAATATTCTGTCAATAAAGGGGACTATCCAATTAAATCCGGGCCCTGCAAATCGATTATATTTTCCCAATCTTTCAATCACGGCCCGATGCGTCGGACGTACAATTCGGATCCCCATGAGGAAGACCAACACCAAAGCCAAAACGCCAAAAAACACCATTGACCCGTACATTTTATACCCCCTTGGTTAACTGCGGCGCAGAAGTATCTCATCTGGGCAAGATTGTAAACAATCACCAAACGAAGGACACAATGGATGCGGGTGGGTGGGTGACTGACTAGAGCCCTCTATTTTTTCTTTTTGCCCTTCTTTGAAGAGGCCAGCACTTTGGACAGAGGGATGGTCGCCTCTGAACGGCGGGCCTGATAGTCTTTCAGATCTTCGGCATCCTCCAATTGTTCCACTTTTTTTTGCAAATGGAGCAGGTCCTCGTAATGATCCCGAGCCCGACCAACAGTTTTTCGAATGGGTTTAATGTTTGTGTCATGGATTTTTGCAGGTCTAAAAGGGTTTAAGAATTGGAACAAATTATAAACCCGTTTTAAAACGCGGGAGGGATTCTGTTTACCCAGTTGTTTTTTGATCTCTTGTTGCATGGCACACATCCTAAAGGATTATGACGAAGTGATTAAAAAATTCTAGACATCCTTAATTCTTCGTCAAAATAGTTACACCAAACCCACTATACGCATCAAATTCCATGTTTGATGCGTCAATGTAGTTGAATCTTAACGCTGCATAGTCTTCAGAAATAACAGATGGGATCAATAGAACAGTGCTATGAAATGCCTGCCATGTTCCTCCTATTATACATACTCCCCTTCCATCTTGGAGAAGGGCATTTGGGCCACTACTGGGCACGATTGAGTTTGGATCTGCTGTGATATTACCTCCACAAGTGAATGTTTTGTCGCTCTTGAATGTGATGTGAGTAGAAAAGATTCCCTTACCAATATAAGTTTTCCCCGTCCAAGTACCGATCAGCGTGGTGGATAAATCGGCTATGCCATTCTTTGCTTCCAAAGTGTCCACTCTGCCATCAACTTCATCCAGAGCATCTTGGACATTGGTTGCCGTCAGCTTCGATTTGCCGTTGCTGAACACGACATCCACAGCGTTGCCAATCGTTGCAGCAATGCTGGCAAGTGGACCGACCCCATTCCCAGATCCCGAGCCACAAGCGGAAATAAATGCTATCCCCGCTACAAAACCAGTTACTATCAACAGCAGTTTTTTGATCTTCATAAAACAATTCTCCTTTTTACTATTATCGGCGCACGGCACCCAAAAGTTACTAAACAACACCCATTTATAGTGGGGTGTCATTTATATCAAGGCCTATTTATAAGTAGGTTGTGCACTTAAAAAACACCCTAAAATGGCAAGTTGCCAACCAAATAAAGAAGTGGAGGATGAAGAAAAAATTGACTCAAGAAATTTTGGCTGAAAAAGCGGGGTTCCACTACAAATACTATCAAAAAGTTGAGGCTGGCACCGTCAACCTGACACTGGATTCGATAGAACGGATAGCCATAGCTCTTTCCACCCGCCCAAAAAACTTTTTCAAATAGAACAGCAAAATCCAGACGAAGCACCTAATTGATGGTACTCATTTCACCGAAACAACCTGCCTTTCCGGATGCACACACCAGTCGAATTGTTTTAAAAAAGCCATTCCGACCAGACCTTCCACACCCTAATTTTTTAAATCGTGGCAACGGACTTCCACAAAGTTTGTTTTTTTGCCCAGGGCTTCAAAACCTTCAATCTGAAGGCGATATCCTTTCTCTTTGCCGACGGCCGAACGGACTGTTGAAAATCCAAGAGCATCTGTGGCGGAGTAACCCAAATCCAGGGCAATTTCATGGTCGATAATAATGGCCGATGAACCCGTATCCAAAACAAACATGCCGTTATAGGCACTGGTTTTGCTTTGAAGTTTCACTGAGACAATAATGAGTTCGCCATCTAGTCTGTATGGGTAATCTGCCATAGAAGGGGAATTTCTGGATTTTTGATGAGTGGACCGGTGAAGCGGACGGCAATATCGCGATAGACAGGCATTAATTCACGGATTGTTTTGTGGAATATTTTTTTATCGGGATTGTGGGCGATGACGGTTCCGCTAATTTCAACGGCTCCGCTTTGTTCATAATTCGCCAAGGCCACCCATTCGTCGGGATAAGTCTTGACCATCTCTGCCCAATTTATTTTTTCAGTCATGGCACCTCTGATGTGAAGCCATTGAACCACAAATATCCAACCCGATCAAGAATCCTTTTAAAACATAAACCGGCGCATGTGAATGTTAGTGATCAACCCCGATTTTCTGGCTCACATTGATCAATATGGACAGCGGATTTATCCGAAATAAATGTTCATTAAAGTTTTAATGATCTTTTTTAAAAAAGGATTGGTATACCAATACCGAACTAGGACCCACAAATGCCGGGGCCGTCGATAATTGGACCGCATAGGCTGCGATTTCCGATTGGGCAAGGCCCCGATAGAGAGGATCTGTCAGAAACTGCATTGTTTGACCATTCACTATTGTGGATTTGGTAACGATTTGCGCTGCGTTTCCATAAAGTCCCTGTACTCCACGTGCCAACAACTGATCCACATGCACTAATTCATGTAATGCAACTTGGCGTTGACCTAATCCAAAAACATATTGAGTCGCATTTCTTTTTGCTCCAAGAAAAATGTATCCTTGTGGAGTACCAGCCACCCCCGTTCCTGCTTCCACAAAGCCTGCGACTCTTCCAACCTGCTGAGCTCCCTGGTTACTAAGAAATTGAGCGGCTTCACTTTCGGTCAAAACTTTCAAACCAAGATTTTGTAAACCAGCCGTCGCAGCTTCTATTTCTCCTCGAATTAATTGTTGAGCAATTCTTTGCACTGCAGGATTCGAATAAAACACTTTTGAAAATCCTTCCATCGCAGCCCCTCCCGCCGTTTTTAATACGCGACCTGCAACTCCAGCTATCATGGGAGACAACGCTGCGGCGGCTAAATTTGTCATGATCTGTGGCATGCTGCGACCGAGCACAACTCCAAAAAGAGTGGCTATGGTTGCTCCGGGATTAGGATCGGTAAATGCAATCTGCTGTTGCTCTGCAAAAAATTCCGGCAATGGATCAAGATCTGGGTGAGTGGCGACCAGATCGGGTCTGGCAATGGATGTCATTAACTTGTCCATAAATGTGGCATTGGGCAAGCAACCGATACAACCTTCAGTCAGCAATCTGTCTTGTGCCAACATTTCTTGGTTAGCACTGAGATTATTCAGATTGATGACATTCACGCTTTTGTTCCATGTAGTAGCGAATGTTTGAATTGCATCTGTAATCTGCGCAGAACTCAAAATATTTTGTTGGCATTGCGAATTGGGATTCTGCGGAACAAAAGATCCATTTGAAGATGGCTGATAACTGCACAATAAAACTTTTTGCAGAATGGCTAAGGTATTGAACCATTGTGCCTGATCTTTTTTTACAGGATTGTGCAGAAGATCCGAACCTGTGGAACCTTGTTGTAATGCAGGGGCATATACCCGACTCCACACGGCTCGCTGTTGACCGGCATCTCCCCAGCTTGGGCTATTCACCGGAGGATCGATCGAAACAGAGATCGGCGTATTTGTCAAAACCGCAGCGAACCCTGGATTATTGTTACTAATCTCTTCGATAGCTTGTTGTCGAGACGATCCAAAATAATCGGTCAATGCCAACCAACCCTTGATAATTCCATCATCAGCTGTAGAAAAAGAACCACCCGATGTTGCAAGATAATTGAAGAAATTCCCAATCAAACGATCCCCAAAACGTTGGCCATAATAATTTTCAAAATCAATAGCCGTGCAATTTGTTTTAAAGAGGCAATTGCCCGGTTGCGCATCAAAAAGGACCATGTCGATGATGTCCATGGTGGCTAAAGAATTCGCAAACGGCTCTATTGTTGCAGGAGCGGCGAGGTTCAATGCGGAAAGATTTGTCATGTCGGAAGTCGCTTGAGAAAACAGCGTTATCCTATTTGCATCCACCCATTGTTTCCACGCACTGGAAAATAATAATCCCGATTGACTGTCAGCGTCGAAGTAAAAATATTTGAGGGCCACTGCCAGATTTTCCGGAACCACCGGAATCTGAATATCGTAAACCAGACACGGGCGTTCGGTCTTCAGTCCCAACGCATTGCCGTAGAATAAATATTTATCTATTGGTATCGCCTCAATATTCGCCGTCATCGCTCCCAGCGCGATGTCGACATAGTCTCGTTTGAGTTTATCGTATTCCTCGGCCAAATCTCCGACTATGATTTCTAATCCCCTCGCCCCCGGATGCGTATAGGCACTGTCGGTAAATTGCAACCAGCCGATCGCTCCGACATCTCCCGTGGGCAAAGCATCGGTTTTCAAGGAAAGGCCTTTATTCCCTATGTTCACTGGTTCCGGATTTATCACCCCTTCTGCGTTGGCGGTCATAAAACGATAATCTGCCGCCGTGTCTGACGGAAAAACGCGGATGGAAACTCTTGGTTGCGGACTGTTAATCCCTGCGCTGATCTTGAACGGCATCGGATCATTTATCTTCGGTACATGTTCGAATTTAAATTCAGATTGAAATTTTCTAACTTCGGCAAGATCGGGCTCTGATTTGTTTGTCTTTGCATTGAGGGACTGGCTGAGATTGCCCTGAATCTGATAATAATATCCCTTGCTCACCTGAACGCCTTCATCCACAAAACATCTCTCCAAAAATTCGTTTCGAGGCACTGTTTTAATCTTCTGATATTCATCTCCCGTCGTCATTAGGCGTCGGTAGATATCGTAGCTCTGCACTTTGTCGTCGTTTTGTCCGCACGGCAGACTCCCCGGGCAAACCAACGCTTTGGTGTCCAGCCCCACCGCCACCACCGACCGGACTGGATTGCACGGAATATCAAAGCGGGCAACATTGGGACTTCTTTTGCCCAAGAATTTAGAGTCGCTGGCCGTCAACAACACCGCCTCTACATCATATTTTCCGCACTCCTGCGGAGTAAACGTGGTGTTGACTCCGCCGCTAACCGTGGTTGTTGCGAAGCCATCTTTAGAGGTGCTTTTTTCCACCTCTTTTTTCCAAACCTTGAAGACCACCTTTAAACCATAAGGCAAAACCCCAGTGTAATCTTTTGGAAGCCGCTCCCAGCGACACGAGGTCGATTCCCCCACTTGCAGATTGTATCGGTCGCAAATGATTTTTGCATCTGACGGAATATCGAAAACAGAGGAGTTCATTACCCAATTCCCGTGCCGACCCGAGAGATCCTCCACATCCAGCTTTAAATTTAAAGAGGACATGGTCTTGACTCCGTAGCCACCCGCCGCAACAGCTGGCACCCTAGAAACCTCCGCTGAACTTAACACCACACGCCCTGCAAAAGGATTTGCCACGACACCATAGCTGTAAGCATTCGTTGCGAAATCGGTCTTGAAGACTTCCGTTCGTCCTGCGCTGTCGGTGATTTTCAATCCCTTCAATTGCAAATCGTCCTGCAGATTAAATGACATCTGGGCTCCAAGCCACGGCAGAATTACTCCTCCTAGAGTCTCCAAAACGGTTGGGCTTAGATTCGATGTCGGCTGCGTATAATCGGTCGCTACATGTAGAGAATAAACCAAAGGAGGTTGATTCTGGTTGTTGTAACGATAGTTTTCTCCGGCGCTCACCGCGAAGGTTTGGGGTAGGTTCATGGATAAGTTTAAGGCTCCAGTAAATACCCCCGCCGCATTACGAGCAACGGATTGTTGTGTCTGGTTGAACGCAATCCATGTACCCAACAAATCTTTCGGAGCAATGGCCGATCCATTGGCAAAAGGTATCTGCGCATTCCCCACCAGATTCAATAATGGTGCAGTCATCTTTACGATCAGATGCGCCCCAGACTCGCCGTTACTCGTCATCAATACAGGATAATTTTCCGTCGCGATTCCGTTCAGCTGATTAATACGGATCATGTAATCACCGCTTACCGTTGAACTATTATTGTTTTGTCCTGTTCCTCCTCCACTTTCAAAAACAATGTCATCCACCATCGCAATGTGGGCATAATTGTGCCGGCTTCTCACGTCATCCGATACAATAAATGTCACACGGGTCGCCCCGCTGGGGACACTGACTGTTTGCGTTTGCCAAATACCTCCCGTGTCGTCGTATCCGAGCACATTTCCGCTCGAGCCATCGAACACCACCAGCATTTGTGGGCGATAGCTGTTTTCCGTAATCAACAGTTGCGCTCGGTTAAATGTCATTCGCCCTGTATTGGATGGAAGCGTTCTTGTAATTTTCGCCTGCACAATGCACGGATCGCTCTGATTGTTGCAGTACAATGCATCATAGTGGTCAGCGGTAGAATTTCCAC
This sequence comes from Deltaproteobacteria bacterium, assembly GCA_030648035.1. Classification (GTDB taxonomy): domain Bacteria; phylum UBA10199; class UBA10199; order SPLOWO2-01-44-7; family SPLOWO2-01-44-7; genus JAUSII01. The sequence continues at coordinate 9,699 of JAUSII010000052.1, forward strand.
CCCCCATATCGAGTGTAAGTTGTACGGATGTGCCGCGAGTTCTCATGGAAGTGTACCCGCCATTGATACGATCTACCTGAGCACGGCTTTCTGCAGGTTGTTGCCACGGGGTCGCATAGGCATTAAAACCACACCAATCTCCGTCAAAATTGCACGATGTCCGACTAGCCGGTGTGTTGGTCCCTGATGTCTGTGTCGTTGTATAACTTAAGGATGCGCCGCGAGTTCCATCATATGGAAAATCATCGGAGCTGTCATCGGTTCTCCGATGCGACAAGGGTTTTGTCATCACCGCGGTCGGATGATTCCCGGCGTGAAATACATTCGTTCCCTCTGTGCTCAAACTAAAAACATTATAATTTAATTTAAGTTTCGGGTTGGTCGATTGATTGTTACTGACAGATGGGGGCTTAACCGTCGCATTCTGTGCCACACATTCACCTGGAGCAGGAACGCCGGGAACCGTTGTGCTCCCTGTTGTGGCACTTTGTGCGCCGGGTGATTTTGGTGCTGCGCCGCCAGGGATGTCGATCCCCTTCGCACTCCCTGCTCCGAAGAGAAAGACCGCCACAATAAATGCCAGATAATGTTTTGAAGAAGGAAACACGCCCTATTTGAAGCAATATGCATGCCAAAAAATAGAAAAATGGGATCGCCCTATCCCCATGAAATTGAATAATGTTTATTTTTTCACTTTTTGAAAAATAAAATTTCTCTCAAAACGAGAAAAAAAGTGTCAATCGTTTGGCAGAAATGACCAAAATGTAGCCGCTAGACCAGAATGTAGCCGCTACATTCGGGTCAAAACATAAACCGGCGCATGTGGATATTGAGAAGCAGGCCGATGCCCATCAGGAAGACGATGGAAGAAGAACCGCCGTAGCTTAAAAATGGCAGGGGCACACCGGTGAGCGGAATCATTCCCAACACGCCGCACAGATTAATCACCAGGTGCCAGAACAAAAGAGCGGTCACACCTGTGGCCAGAAAAATGCCAAACGATTCCCTCGCCTTCATCGCAATGCCCAGACCGTTCCAGAGCAGAAATCCATAGAGAGTCAGCACCAGCATGGCGCCCACAAAGCCCCACTCTTCGGCCAGCACCGGGAAAATAAAATCGGTGTGTTTGTCGGGAAGATAGCGGAGCTTGTTGATCGTCCCTTTCATATAACCCTTGCCAAAAATACGGCCCGATCCGACGGCGATTTTGGATTGCACCAGATGATAACCGCTTTTTCTCGGATCGGATTCGGGATTCATAAAAATGCGGATGCGCTCCTTCTGATACGGCTTCAAACCGAATTGATACGCAAGCCCCCCACCCAAAGTCACCAGCACCAAAAACCCGATCAGCGTTTTCTTTTGAATTTTTGCAACCAGCGCCATGCTCATAAAAATGAGGGGAAAGAAGAGCGAACTCCCCAGATCTTTTTCCATAAGAACCAGAATAAACGGAACACCCGCCAACGCCATGGGTTTCAGCAGATCTTTGAATCCGTAACCACCGGGCATCGGATTACTGCTGAAATATTTTGCCAGCACCAGAATAATCCCCAGTTTCGCAAACTCGGAGGGTTGCACGCCAAAAGATCCCACCCCCAGCCAGCTTCGGTTTCCGCTGATATCCCTGCCAACCAGCAAAACCAGCACAAGCAGGATGAGGGTCATGACATAAAAATATTTTCCCAGTTTGTCCCAGAGACGATAATCCATTGTCACCAGCACCAGCAAAATTCCAAACCCGGCCAGAAACCAGACCACCTGTTGCCAAAAAAGTTTCTGATATCCCCCACCCTCTCCCCAAAAACTCAAAGCGCTATGAAGGTTGACAAGACCGATCACCATAAGAGAAAGCGTCACCCACAGAAGAGACCAGTTGAAGTTTTCAAGAATTTTGCGTTTCATAATTTTTAACTTAGTACTATCGCACTAAGCACTAAGCACTATTCATTCAAATACGCCTTTATCAACTCCGCCGCCAGTGGTGCCGCTGTGGCGCCGCCGTGACCTCCATGTTCCACCAGAACCGCCACCGCAATTTTTGGATTTTCTACCGGAGCAAACGCGACAAACCAGGCGTGATCGAGGCAGGCATTTCCCCGACACGATTTGCCCAGCGACACCACTTGCGCCGTTCCGGTTTTACCTCCCATCGGAATTTTCAACGCACTCAAACGATGCGCCGTTCCCTCCGGTTCGGCCACCACACCGACAAGCCCTTTCTTCACCTCTTCAATCACCTCGGGCGATAGGGTCACATGTTCTCCCTTTTCCACAACCGGTTCCGGATCAATCTTTTTTGTCGATCCACTCACCGGATCCATTTCTTCTTCCACAAGATAAGGCCTTATTTTTTTGCCGCCATTGGCCACCATCGAAATCATCACCGCACTTTGCAGGGGCGTCACCAGATCATAACCCTGGCCAATCGCAATGGAGAGGGTCTCGCCCTCCTGCCACGGTTCTTTGCGCGCTTTCAGTTTCCATGCGGAAGTCGGAATGAAACCGCTCCGTTCATCGGGAAGCCCAATGCCGCTCTGCTCTCCCAATCCAAACGCATGCGCATATTTCGACAAACGATCAACGCCGAGTCTGAGTCCCATCGTATAAAAAAAGACGTCACAGGAAGCGACCAATCCCCGATGAAACTCGACCATGCCGTGTCCGCCGGAGCGCCAGCAGTGAAAAGCGCGGTTGCCGAAAAACAGCGAGCCGCCGCAATGAACTTTTTCATCTGTTTTGACAACACCCTCCGACAGCGCTCCGGTTCCGGTGACTATTTTATAAGTCGACCCCGGTGGATAGGCGCCCTGCAGGGGACGGTTGATAAAATATCCGGCCGGATCTGCCGCCATCTCCTGCCAATATTGGCTCCCGCGTTCCCCGCCCAGCCGATTCAAATCGAAAGAGGGGGCCGAATACAAAAGCAAAACAGCACCATCGTTTGGATCCAGCGCAACAGCGGCCCCCGTTTTGCCTTTGAAATAATCGCGCGCGATTTTTTGAAGTCTTGTGTCGAGGGTCAGTTTCAAATGAAGACCATTCACCGCCTGTTTGTCCTGCAACTCTTCCTCAATTCCCGGATAATAAATTTCACGGCCGACCGCATTCACCACTTTCTGCAAAAATCCGTCTTCCCCGCGTATTTGTCGGTCCCATACCTCTTCCAGGCCCCGAATCCCAACCTGGTCCCCCAAACGATAACGCCCGGACCATTTCTTCTGAAGATTTCTCAGACGTTCCGCATCGATTTCGCGCACATAACCGAGCACATGACTTGCGATATCACCATCGGGATATTCCCTCTCAAAACGCTCACGGATATCCACACCACGCAAATCGATTTCACTTGAAAGAGCCCCCCACGGACTCTTGTGTGCGCGTACCCACGAAACCATATCGAGAGAGACATCTTGTAGAACCACAATGGGCTGATACGCGGGCCATCTGTATTTCTCCTTCCATTTGGCCTCCAACTTTTCTGCCGGAATCTGAAGATTTTTTTCGAGAGTTCCAAAAACCTGTTTGGGATCAACAACAAACTGGGGCGTCAGCACCAGATCAAAAGCGGCCCGGTTCTCGACCAGCGGGATTCCGTTTCTGTCCCACAATATGCCGCGCAATGCGGGAACCGGAATTTCCCGAATGCTATTTTCCTCCGAAAAAAGGTGATAAAATTTTCCCTTGATGACCTGAAGATAATAGAGACGTGCACCGATCAGCCCAAGAACAACAAACAGGACAACCGCCATTTTTTTCAAACGGGGTTCAAGCTCCTGCAATGTGCTCTGCGTCAGTTCCATTATTTTTTAAGAAGGATGTCGGGCCTCGTCGTCAGTTTATCCCATGTGAGACCCTGATACCAATCCAGCACCGGAAACCAGAAGAGCCCCAGAGACGCATCCAAAAGCCCTCCCACCAGAAGACGCGGAAGGAACAGACGGAGATGATGCCCCCCCTCCCCCAGAACACCGGCATAAATCAGCGCTACAATGGCATTTACGGCGCTGAAAATCATCACCCAGAAAAACCGGGAGAGCAGAGTCTGAAAAAGAATTTTGGTTCTTAAAAAACGGACCAGACCAAAAACGGCCGCAAAAGAAAAAAGGGTGGTTCCCATCATGGCGATGGAGAGACAATCGACCAGAAATCCCAACATGAGACTCAAAGCCAACCCCTTCACCCATTCTTCATGCAAGGCAAAAAAGATGACCGCCAGGAGCAAAAAATTTCCCGGAATCACCCAGACACTTTTGATCGCCAGAATCACAACGGCGTAAATAAAAAATAAGAGCCAGGTTCTCATTGTTTTAACACCAGCACCTCTTCCATTCGGCTAAAGTCGACGATGGGGACCACTTCTGCGTCAATGAAAATACCGAATCGTCCATTTTGAACAGCTTCGACCGTCCCTACCAGAATCCCCTTTGGAAAAAGCTGATCCAACCCCGAGGTAACAACGGTGTCTCCCATCTGAATATCACTTGTTCGTTTGAGATATTCCAAACGCGTCAGAAAATAACCGGGCCTAAGCTCGGTCTCTTTTTCCATCCCCACCAGAAGAGCCCTGGCCCGTGAGCGTTGCAATAACACATCCACCGTGCTGGCCGGATCGACAATCAGCAAAACCAGCGCATCGTGCGAAAAAACGGGACCTATTTTTCCCACCAGTCCCTCGGGCGCCACCACTGGCATGTCGGGCTTTATCCCCTCTTTGGTTCCCTTGTTGATTCTCAAACTTTTGAATTCACTGCGCGGATCATACCCAACCACGCGCGCCGCAATGGAGCCGGGCCAGCTTTTTGTTTTGAGATCGAGAAGATCAGCGAGACGTTTATTTTCTGCCTCCGTCTCCACTTCTGTCGCCACTCTCTGGCGAAGGATATCCACTTCTTTTTGAAGATCTTCATTCTCCCGTACTATCCCAATGAAATAAATATAACGACGCCAGAAACTCCCCGTCTCCTGATGGGTCCATGAAAAAAAGGAGACCACCGGAGACATCACATTCCACGTCCATTGTTCATACCAGGGGGCGCGTCTTGTTTTGACCGACAGAAGCGAAATAAAAAAAAGGGCGATAAAGAGGGGGACTAAAAAACGGGACACCGATTTTAAACGGGGTTTTAACATGAGCAGGATCTTTGTCATCCTGAGCAAAGCGAAGGATCCCGTAGTTTCATCGGGATTGCTTCGCTACGCTCGCAATGACATCAAGTAACCGTGATCCCCTTCAGCACATCCAGTTGATCCAGCGCACGTCCGGTCCCCAGCACCACGCAACAGAGGGGATCTTCGGCAATGGTCACCGGCAAACCGGTCTCTTCGCGAAGCAAAACGTCAAGATTGCGAAGCAGAGCCCCGCCTCCGGTCAGCACGATTCCCTTGTCCACGATATCAGCGGCCAACTCGGGCGGCGTTCTCTCCAGCGTAATCTTGACCGCTTCGACAATCGCATTGATCGGCTCCAAAATCGCCTCGCGAATCTCCTCCGAATTGATCGTCATTGTTTTGGGAACTCCGGCCACCAGATCGCGCCCCTTGATCTCCATGGTGCGGATTTCGCCGTCGGGATAGGCGTTACCAACCGTGATTTTGATGGCCTCGGCGGTTCTCTCGCCGATCAGAAGATTATATTTGCGTTTCAGATATTGAATGATTGCCTCGTCCATTTTGTCGCCCGCCACGCGGATCGATTTGGAAAAGACAATGCCCGCCAGAGAAATCACCGCGACCTCCGTTGTGCCGCCGCCGATATCGACCACCATGTTACCAGAGGGTTCTGTAATGGGAAGACCTGCACCAATCGCGGCCGCCATAGGTTCTTCAATCAGATACACTTCTCTTGCACCGGCCGACTCGGCCGACTCGCGCACCGCTCTTTTTTCCACCTCGGTGATGCCGAACGGAATGCAGATCATAATGCGCGGGCGTATGAGCGTTTTGCGGTTGTGGGCTTTGCGGATGAAATAGCGGAGCATGGCCTCGGTCACTTCGAAATCGGCAATCACACCATCTTTCATCGGTCTTATCGCCTCAATCATGCCGGCGGTGCGACCGAGCATCTCTTTGGCCTCTTTGCCAACCGCCAACACCCGTTTGATGCCGCGCATATCTTTCTGCACCGCCACCACCGAGGGTTCGTTGGCAATGATCCCTTTGCCTTTCACATAAACCAATGTGTTGGCCGTGCCCAAATCAATGGCCAGATCGTTTGAAAAAAGTCCAAAAAATGCGTCTAAAATCATAAAAATCTCCTTAGGTAGGTGAGAATTACCAAAGGGTTTATCAATTGGCAACGTATCATTTGGAAAAACTGTTTCTTTAAGGCCCCATAAAGTAGAAGTGAAATTGACTTCCTTTTTCGATTCCTGTAAGAGCGTCCGATGCTTGGATTGATGCGCAGACATATCGGGTGGGGGTTGAAGGTCATATTGTCGATTATCATCGTCACCTTCGTTTTTTTCTTCGGCTTTAATCAATTGCACGAAAAAAGCATGGACACCTCCGCCCTGCAGGTGGGCGACGAAAGCATTCCTCTGGCGGAGTTTCGCCTCTTCTACGACAATCAGCTCGAAAACATAAAGGCCACCATGAAAGACGGCCAGATTCCCGACTTTCTGCTCAAAAATATTGAGAGTTCCACACAACGCCAGCTCGTTTCGAGAGCCCTGATGAACCAGTTCGCCACCAAGCTCGGCATGCAGGTCACCAACCAGGAATTGGCCGACTCCATCGTGAAGCAAAAAGATTTTGACCCGGTCGCCTATAAAAATTTCATCAGTAATTTTTACAACCGTTTTGGATTGACCTATGAGGATCTCATCCGCGAAGATTTACTGGCCCAGGATTTTCGTAACTGGGTGGTGAAGGTGGAACCGGTTGTGGATGCAAAAAACCAGACGCAGTGGACTTTTGAAACGGTCACGATCATGGGTGAGAACAAAAAGAAATTGGCGGAACAGATCCAGTCACTCTGGAACCGGGGGAAAGAGGCCACTCCCCTGCTCAAACAGAACAAGCTCAAAGCCGACAAAATCGGCCCCATCACTCTGTCCGACAGAGGGCGCCTCTTTCAGGGACAGCTTTCGCTCGATCAATACGCCGACATTTTTGGTTTAAGCAAACCCAAATCGGCCCCGGCCAAACCGTTTGTGAACGGCAAAAATTTTCTGGTGGTTCGGCTGGTTGATATTAAAAAGACAACCGCGAAAAATGTTCTTCCGGTTCTGCGCGTAACCGATGTCTGGTTTGATGACTTTGCGAACAAAACCAAAATCGTCTCCCATTTGAAATCTGAAGATTTGTGACCCCCATGGCTTTGCAAAAATTTCTTGAACCCCTCTGGCAGGCCGGTGCTGAAGTGTATGAAGTGGGCGGACCGGTGCGCGACCGTATACTGAAGCGCGAAACCAAAGACCACGATCTGCTGGCCTGCAAAATCCCGATCGACAGACTCAAAAATATTCTCCAACCTTTTGGCAAAGTCGCCGCCGTCGGCAAGGCCTTTGGCGTTCTCAAATTCACACCGTATCTCGACCCGTCGATCACCATCGACATCGCCCTTCCCCGCAAAGAAATCTCAACCGGTTCAGGTCATCGCGATTTTCAGGTCGATTTTGATCCGAATCTTCCGGTGCAGGAAGATCTGGGCCGCAGAGATTTCACCTTCAACGCCATGGCCCTGCATTTAAAAACCGGAGAACTGATCGACCCGTTCAATGGAAAACAGGATCTTGAAAACAGAATTTTGCGGCAGGTTTTTCCAAAGGCGTTTGAAGAAGACCCACTGCGTCTGATCCGCGCAGTGCAATTTGCCGCCCGTTTTGGAATGACGATTGAACCGGTGACTCTGGAATCGCTTAAAAAAAATGCTTCGCTGATTGCAACTGTCTCGCCAGAGCGGATCATCGAGGAGATCAAAAAACTTTTTTCGGCGCCGATCCCCTCGGTCGGTCTGGAATTCATGCGCGAGGCTGGGCTTCTGCGCCACGTTCTGCCGGAGCTGGAGGCTCTTCAAAAAATAGAGCAGGACAAATTGCCGGGCGATGATGTCTATCGCCATACGCTCCGCGTGCTCGATGCGACAAGAGCCGACGAATATCTCGATCATCCGGGCGACATGGAGCTGATGCTCGCCGCCCTCTTTCACGATGTCGGCAAGGCGACCACCAAACGTTTCGACAAAGCCAAAGACCGCGTTGTTTTTTATGGACACCAACTGGCTTCCAAAAGAATGGCCAAAAAATGGCTCGAGAAAATGAAGGTCACCACCATCGGCGTCGATCCAAAACGTGTGGAGACGCTGGTCGAGCATCACATGTTTGAAACCAAATCGTATTTCACCGACAAGGCGATCCGGCGTTTCGTCGCCAAAATTGGGCAGGACCTGATTTATAAATTGATCGATCTGCGTCTGGCCGACAACCGCGGCGGCAAACATCCAAAATCGATCAACGGTGTTTTGAAAATGCGCAAACGTGTGCAGGACGAGCTGGCGAAGAAACCGCCATTTGGTCCCGGCGATCTGGCCCTCAACGGCCACGACCTGATGAGCATGGGGATCCCGGCCGGACCACAAATGGGAAAAATATTGAAACACTTAGTCGAGATTGTCCTTGACGATCCCGAGCTGAATACGCGAGAACGGTTGGAGGAGATCGTGAAACATGAAAAAAAATAAAAAGGATTTCGAACTCAAAGACTTTGTAAAGTCGGTCGACAAAGTGATGCAGAAACAGGAAAAAGAAAGCCCCGCCATCAAGCAGGTGCACGCACGGCTCTCCCCCGAATGGAACCGCGTCAGCGAAAAAATCGGGAGGTTATTGGCACTTCAGGATGAAAACGAGATCGCCCCCTTGCGCGAAGAAGTGGTCTCGCATGGCGAAATCGCCGCCCGCGTTCTGCTCGACCTCTTCTTCACCATCAAGAATCAGGCGAAGTAATCAGCAAGAAGCGGATACGTATTGATCAACTTAATACCTATAACTCCATTTAAACTCATTTGAGACTCGTTTTAGCCAAAATCAGCGTCAATATGTATCCGCTTCTTATTGATTTGATTGTTAGCTAAACCGGCATTGCTTCTTCAATCCCGAACGGTTCCGAGCGCAAACGGCGTAGTGCTGTGATATGGGCGCCGCAGCCTAGCTTCTGGCCAATGTCGTGGGCGATGGAACGGACGTAGGTTCCCGATGAACAGCGGGCTTTCAAAGTAATTTCTGGAAAATTTTCCGAAACAATTTCTAAAGAATAAACGGTTATCTTGCGCGGTGTGGGCTCCACTTTTTTTCCGGCTCGGGCCAATTTATAGAGCGGCACGCCGTTTTTTTTCAAAGCGGAATAGGCGGGCGGGGTTTGTATGATTTCTCCGGTGAATTGGGGCAAAAGTGAGGCAACGGGATTCTTCGCTACGCTCTGAATGACATCTTCCAATGGCACTTCACTAACCACTTTCCCCTGGCTATCATAGGTGTCGGTGGCAATGCCCAGCTTCATTGTAAAAAGATATTCTTTGTCGGCACCCAGAAATTCCTGTTGTCTTTTGGTGGCGTCGTTGATGAGCAGAATCAGCACACCGCTGGCCAGGGGGTCGAGAGTGCCTGCATGGCCCACTTTTTTGGCGCCGAGTTTGCGTTTGAAAATCTGGCAGATGTCGTGGGAGGTGGGACCGGAGGGTTTGTCGACGACGATGATGTCCTTCATATTTATTAAAGGACGGTGGCCAATGCGTTTTTGATGCGCCGCTTGGCCTCTTCCAATGCCATCGGCATCACACATCCCGCCGCGTGTTTGTGACCGCCACCGCCGAATTGTTTGGCCAGACGGGAGACATCGACTTTGAGTTTGGAACGGAGGCTCACTTTTATTTTGCCGTCATCCATTTCGCGAAACAGCGCGGAGACTTCCACACCGGCAATGGAGCGGGGATAGTTGGCAAAGTCATCCGAGAGTCCGTCGTGCGCCCCCACTGCCTTGAGCATTACCTGCGAAACATCCATGCTGGCATATTGGCCGTCACAAAGAAGTTGCAGTGACTTGAGAGAGAGCGCCAGAAGCTGATAGCGCTGAACCGGATTGGTCTCCTCCAGATTCATCGCCACAAACCACGGATCGGCGCCGCGCTCCAGCAATTCCGCCGCCAGCTTGAAAACACCGGGCGTGGTGTTGGAATAACGAAACGATCCGGTGTCAACCGTGAGCGTACAATAGATGAGGTTGGCAATCTCCTTGGAGTTGTGAAGCTTCAATTTTTTCAAAAGATTCCAGATCACACAACCGGTCGATGCCGCTTTGGGATCGATCCAGTCAATATCTCCCGCCTTTTGATCGAGAAGATGATGATCGATGCAGAGAATTTTTTCGAACTGCCCCGCCGCAACCGCTGTCGCAAACTCCGTGCTGATCCGTTTGGGTTGGGCGCAGTCGACCATGATGGCATAATCAAACTTCTGTTTCGGCAATTCCGTCGTGAGTTGTTGGACCTGCGGCAGAAACTGCAAATTAAAAGGAACGGCATCGCGGTTATACATCACCACATTTTTTTTGAGTTTCTTGAGAGCAAGCCCCAGCGCCAAGGTGGAGCCCAGAGCATCACCATCGGGATGATAGTGGCTGACGATCAGGAAAGTTTTTCCCTTTTTGATGGCCTGGATGATTTTACTTTGCATTCGATTCGGCGTCTTTCTGTGCGGAGGCCAGGGTCTGCGCGGTCTCTTCCATCATGAAGGCCTCGATCATGTCACCCTCTTTGACATCGTTGAAATTTTCAATGCCGATACCACATTCGATCCCCGCAGTGACTTCGCGCGCATCGTCTTTGAAGCGCTTGAGCGAAATAATTTTACCCTGATAAACAATCGATCCGTCGCGGATTAGCCGAACCATGGCATTTCTGCGGATGGCCCCTTCACTGACAACACATCCTGCAATGGTCCCGATCTTCGAGACTTTGAACGCCTGCTTGACCTGAGCCCGTCCCAGAAATTTCTCGGTGATTTTCGGGTTGAGCAGACCTTCCATCGCCTTTTTGACGTCGTCCAGCACCTCATAAATAATGGAGTGAAGCCGGATTTCTATCCCCTCGTGTTCCGCAAGACTTCTCGCTTTGCCTTCGGGGGCCACGCTGAAACCGATGATGACCGCACGCGAGGCATGGGCCAGCATCACATCGCTCTCGGTGATGCCGCCGGTGCCACTGTGCAAAATTTTAACCGAGACCTGCGGTGTGGAAAGGCGCAAAAGCGATTCACACAACGCCTCCACCGAACCGGCCACGTCAGCCTTGACGAGCAGGGGGAGTTCGTGGGTCTCGCCTTGCGTGATCTGTTTCTGCAATTCTTCGAGAGACACTTTGGAGGTTTTGATAAGTCCGGCCGAGCGTTTCTTGGCCTGACGCATTTCGGCGATCCGTTTGGCATCGCGTTCATCTTCCACCACAAAAAAATCTTCACCCGCTTCGGGCACCGAATTGAGTCCCAACAGTTCGATCGGTTTGGAGGGATACGCCTCTTCCACCGGCGTCCCATCGGCCTGCACCATCGCGCGAACACGGCCATAACTCATACCGGCAACAACAAATTCCCCGATGCGAAGCGTTCCACCCTGAACCAGCGCGGTCGCCACCGGGCCTCTGCCCTTGTCGAGACGCGATTCGATAATCACACCCTTCGCTCTTCCGGTGAAGGAGGCTTTCAGCTCTTTCACCTCGGCAGTCAGCAAAATCATTTCCAGAAGTTGGTCCAACCCCTCACCCGATTTGGCGGAGGTGCCGACGCAAACCACATCGCCGCCCCATTCTTCGGCAACGAGTCCATGTTCGGTCAATTGGCGTTTCACTTTTTCCGGCTCGGCCTGCGGTTTGTCGATTTTGTTGACGGCGACGACAATCGGAACACCGGCCGCCTTGGCATGGTTGATGGCTTCAATCGTCTGCGGCATGATGCCGTCATCGGCCGCCACCACCAGCACCACAATGTCGGTCACCTGTGCGCCGCGTGCGCGCAATTTGGTGAAAGCCTCGTGACCCGGAGTATCAATAAATGTAACGCTCCCCTTGGGAAGAAAAACTTCGTAAGCACCGATATGTTGTGTGATACCGCCTGCCTCTTTATCAACCACTTTTGTTTTGCGGATGGCATCGAGCAGGGATGTTTTGCCGTGATCGACATGCCCCATCACGGTCACCACGGGGGCGCGCCACTGTTTTTCTCCACCCTCGTCTTTTTCTTTCTGCGTCTCCTGCAAAACGTCATCTTCCTTGAAAGCGGTGTGCACAACCTCATAACCATAATCACTGGCCAACAAGGCGGCGGTATCGACATCGATGCCCTGGTTGGCGGTCACCATCATTCCGAGTCCCATCAATTTTTTGATCAGCTCGGACGATTTGATTCCCATGGCCTGCGACAATTCCGAAATGCTGATCGCCTGTTCCACGCGGATCATTCTTTTTGCCCCCTTGACCTCGGTGACCTCCGTCTTTTTAAATTCGCGGCGGATCGATTTTTTGCGGCGGCCAGCGGAAGAGAGAGAGGGTTCATAAACGCGTTCGATGGCCGGCTCCCAATCATCTGCGGGGGGAGCCAACGTCTGCGTGGCGTATTGTTTCAAACCGCCAGCTCTCTGGATATCTTCCAGCTCCAGCTCGGCTTTCGATTTCTTTTTGCGGGGACCCTTGCGAACTTTGTCTTCTTTTTCTTTTTCAGTGAGGGCAATTTCTGGAAGCACAGGTGACGGCATAACACCTGGTCTGCCTGCGGTGCCGGGAGTAGAAGCAGTAGCAGGAGCAGCGGCCTTCACCGGAATTCCGCCTTTGGCCTGCGACGCTTCCGCCGGTTTTGCAATCTCTTCGGGAGGCGGTGTCACCTGCGCCCGACGCCGGATGACGGTCGGCTTGACTCTCTGTTCTTCCACTTTTTTATCGGGACTATCCATTTGTTTTTTCCGGAGATTCTTTTTCTGTCTCTGTCACTTCTTCAATTTTTTCTTCTGTTGTTTCTTCAACAACCACCGGCTGTTTGAAGGCCGCCTCGGCCGCTTCGCGATCGGTCACCTGTTTTTCAGCGGCCAACTTGTCTGCCGCCGCTTTTTCAATCGCTTTTTCGCGGGCAATCTCGGCCATGAATTTTTCGGTGGCCAAACCCTCTTTCACCGCTTTTTGGGCGGCGTCTTTGATCTCTTTTAATTTTTCAGCACCAACGGTTGGAACTTCCTTGAAAGTTTCCCAATCAACCTTGGCAATATCCTCAAAATTTCTGAAGCCGTGAGCATACAGAATAAGCGCCATGCTGTCATCGACTCCCAAAACCTTGACCAGCACCGATTTGGAGCGGCTGACCAATTCTTCCACCTTGGTTTCGCTGAAGACGTCGATATTCCATCCGGTCAGCTGTGCAGCCAGACGGACGTTCTGTCCCTTGCGACCGATCGCCAGAGAAAGTTGATCATCGGGAACAACCACTTCCATCGAGCGCTCGCGTTCCTTGATGATGACCTTCACCACTTCGGCCGGGGCAATGGCGTTGCAGACAAAGCGGGCCGGATCTTCATCCCACATCACGATGTCCATCTTCTCGCCTTTGAGTTCCTGCACAACACTCTGCACGCGGGAACCCTTCATGCCGACGCAGGCGCCGACGGGATCGACATCTTTGTCCCTCGAGGTGACGGCAATTTTGGAGCGAATGCCCGACTCTCTGGCGACACTCTTGACCTCCACAATGCCCTCGGAAACTTCCGGCACTTCCATTTCAAAAAGTTTGCGAATCAGATTGGGATGTTTTCTTGAAAGCACGATCATCGAGCCGCGGGAATAGGGATTGATTTCCAGAAAATAGGACTGCACGCGATCACCCATTTTGTAATGTTCTGTCGAGACCTGTTCATTGCGGGGAATCACCGCCTCGGAACGGCCGAGATCGATGATGAGATCGCCCTTCTCGTAGCGGCGGACAATGCCGGTGATCAATTCGCCAACGCGGTCTTTGTATTCGTTATAAATCAGATCGCGCTCGGCCTCGCGCACTTTCTGGATGATGACTTGCTTGGCGGCCTGTGCGGCAATGCGCCCGAAAAGGGAGGGATCCATTTTCACACCCAAACTGTCCCCGATCTGCGCTTCGGCATCGAGCTTCTGTCCTTCTGGCTGTGTCATCTGGGTATTGGAATCTTCCACTTTTTCCACGACAGTTTTAAATTGGAATAATTCGATTTCACCGACTTCAGAATTATAATGCGCTTCGAGTTCGCCAAGATGTCCCCACTTTTTGCGGGCCGCACTTAAAAAAGCGGCTTCGACCGCTTCGACCAGTCTTTCTTTGGGAATATTTTTGTCTTTGGCGATCTGCTCCAGCACCCGATCAAGCTCGACAAACATTTTGTCTTTGGGCTTGCCGGTGGCTTTGGATTTGGGACGACGGGTTGTTTTTCCTGCCTTGCTTGCCTTTATCTTGGTTGTTTTTACCGTGGTTTCCATACGATTATCTCCTGTCTGCTTATTTGAATTCATATTTGATTCTGGCCTTTTTGATGTCGTCAAGGGGTATGCGCGATTCTTTGACATCGCCTTCTATAACAACGCATCCCCCCTGCAAACCTTTTAAAATACCGATGAAATTATGCTGACCCTCTATCCCCTGATTCGCCTTGATCTCCACCTTTTGCCCGACATAACGTTCAAAATCTTTTGGGCGTCTCAAGGGGCGGTTTAAACCCGGCGATGAAACCTCCAGGGCATATCGCCCTGGGACCAGATCTTCCACATCGAGAGCGGCTTCGATTATTCTCGAGGCCGTCTGGCAGTCATCGATGGTTACCGGCACTGCTTCCCTGTCGATGTAGAGGCGCAAAACCCAACGCCCCTGATCCATCAGAAATTCGCGCTCGATGAGTTCCAGACCGAGACTCTCCAAAATGGGAGAGACAACATTCTCAACACGCTTTAAAAGATCGGTGTAATCCATTGAAAATACATCCGCAAAAAAAAAGTGGGCTTGGCCTGCCCACTTAAAGTCCCGCTGAAAAACAGGCTGGAAGTAACATAACACTTTAATACTGGCAAGGAGTTTGATAGTGCCGAAGCCATCCATATGGTCAAACTGGGAACAGTCCCCTACCTCAATGCCCTACCTCTGGTGAGCGGAATCGATTGCGAAATTTACACCGCACCCCCCGCCCTCTTGGCCAGACAGGCCGCGGAAAACGACATTATTCTGGCCCCGATTGTGACCGCTTTTCTCGACCCCTCGTGGCATCTTTTGGAAGGAGTCGGTATTGGCAGTTTCGGAGCGGTGGAAACGGTAAGGCTTTTTTTGAATGATACGAATGTAACTATTCAAAATTTAAACACAATTTATACCGATCTGGAATCGCTCACCTCGGTGGCTCTTTTAAAGATTCTTCTCTCCCTTCCTTATAATAGAGACCTGACTTCCATCCACTTTACCGGGGATAAAAAAGAAACGGCGCAAGGCTCTCTTTTGATTGGAGACAAGGTTTGGGAGCAGGATCCCTCTTTAAAAAGCCTCGATCTGGGAGAGTGTTGGACAAAGTGGACCGGCCTCCCTTTTCTGTTTGCCTGCTGGATGACGAAGAATCCGGCGCTTGGAAAAGAATGGAAACCGAAGTTGGTTGCCAACCTCAAAAAAAATAGCGGGGATTTGGAGTCTCTGGTCCAAAAATTTCCGGCGGAAAAACAGAAACGGCTTTTAAAATATTGGAGACAGCTTGTTTATGATGTGGGGCCCGCGCAAAAAAATGCCGTCGCTCTTTTTCAAAAATATTGGACCGAGATGGAACAGAAACCGCAGAGGGAATTAAACTGGATTTAAAATTCGATTTTGCTTTCAAAACCGTAGACACTCGAGGCAGAACTGATCATCTGTCCAAAATATCCGCTCACCACAACCGGACCAAAATGAACAAAATTTTCGCTCAACAATAAAATGGTGGGAGTGCCCCAGAAATTCATTTTATCTTCCATCCCTGCATAATTTTTTATTTTGAGATCGAACTGGTCAAACATTGGCATCTGACTGATTTGGTAAACCGTATAGCCAGCCGTCAAAGAGCCCCAAAGGGTGTAGCGACTGGTGGTTCTGTATCCAAAATCAAAATAATCGTCATAATAATGTGTCGCATAGCGATGGCCCACCCCCACAGATCCTTCGGCAAAAAAACGGGAGTCCTCAAAAAAATATCGGGCCCCCAAACCCAATCCACCTTCAAAATCACTGAACTGTATATGGGTGGTGGGGGCTATATCCCAGTGGATCCAGCTTCCAAGGGCGTCGGTTACACTACTGGAAGGGATGCCCTGGCGAAAAAGAAGTGGTTCCACAAACACGGTGAGTGGATTTTTTTCAAACACCGGCGGCGGGACATAATCAACCGCCCGGCTTATCGGAAACACCGGCGTCTTGTGCTCCGGAGGTTCATAACTCTGGCTTCTGTTTATTTTCCAGTTGGACTCATGCAAACGTCCCAATTCTTCCACCGAAACTTTGGGTTTGAAAGTGGAATGAAAAACAGGATTCCAAACCGACAGGCGTGCCACAAATTGTTCATATCCCTCTTTTTGAAATTGCCCGCGCGCATTTACGATCCCCAGTTTTTTAAGAAAATCCTGGGCATTTCCAAAATTACCACTTTGCAGGGAATCGACATAAAGGGGTCTCGTCAAGTTGGCCCATTCATCGGGAACCAATTCATAACCGAAACTTGAGAGAACAAAAGTGGCCTCTTCAAAAGTGGTTTCCCTTTTTCCATCGATCTGCCCAATCAAATTCAGGGTATGTTCCAGCAGACCCATTTTCATAATGACCTGCCGATGCCCAGATAAAAAACGGGGCCCATCACACCGGAACTTAATTGGTCCTCTTCGGCACTCCCCAAAGAGGGTGTTTGCAGATAGAGAGAGAGTCCCGCCGTTGCCATCCACGATTGAAAGCCCCGATGAACATCCCCCAGGGGAAGGGCATAACCCAAACCAAATCCAAAAAGGCCGTTCACGGCATGTTTCAACTCCACCGTATCGGAAGCATATTGGGGTAAATCTTTTTGAAGCGCCCCGCGGTTTTCAGTCACTGTTGCTTGATCATGCACCAGAACAATCCCCGGCTGATATTCCAACCCGGCCTCGGTCGACAAAAAGAGATTGGGAATCCCCTTCCAGCGAAAATGTTGTGTCAGACTGAACGCACCGCTCGGGAGGTAATTGAAGTTTGCGACTTGGATCACATCGGTCGAATGCTCGGTCGTCCTCTGCAGATCTCCTTCGGTCGTCTGATTTATGGTCTGGGAACCCTTTTGATACGAATATACAAAAGACGGTTTAAACACCGACACAGCAACACCCAGGTCGAGCCGAAAATCGTCGAAGGCAAAATCCTTAAAATCCTCCAACACCAATCGTCCGCCACCACCGGCCCCCTGCTGTGTCAAATCGATAAAATTTCCAAAATGTTTTTGAGCGCTGTTCGGAAAAATAAAAAGAATCTGCAACGAAAGATAGGCCGGATCACTCCAGACGCTCCCCCTGTTTTCAAACACGGTTTCTCCATTCACAACCAGATCGATGTCTTTGTCCTTTTTCACATCGAGGGCCGAAACAGTGCAGACACCGGCACAGGGGCTCATGAAATCGCGTTCCATCTGCAAAAGGAGTTGTCGCTCATGCGTTCTGCCATCGGTGAAATGAAGACTGTTGGCCAGATAGGGGGCACCGGCCTGCTCCTGATCGATACAGAATTCGAGTTGGTCCTTTACCTCGTCCTGGTCAAAATCGAAATCAAAACTGTGGCATCCTTTTTCAAACGGGCCCCATGTTTTGAGAAGTGGGCCTGACGCCGTCTCCGCCGTCAAAATTTTCGGCGACAAAAAGAAGGTTCTTCTCTCACCCAGATTTTTTTCACTTAACGTGAATGTTTTCTGTTTTCCTGAAAAAGTATAACCGATGAGATCGGAGACTCGCACCTCACTCAACTCTTCCGGGTTTTCAAAACCGATGGAGGCAAGATAGCGCCTTGCGCCACTCACATTGGATTCTCCCTGTTCCAGAATCACACCCAGAGAACGAATTTGCGCGCGAAAAACGAGCGCATCAAAAGAGGTGAAGTCGGGATCGGTCTCTGCAATCACAGAGTGGGTGACCTCTTGCAATATATCGACAGACTCCTTGAGAGCGGTGCGTGATTTAAAAAATTCAGAGAGCTCTCCCTCATCAATGCCGTAGTCGACCAGCTTCAAAACCCATTCTGTTTTTTTCAAAGCCTCGAGATATTTGTCCCGAAGAGAGAGTGCCCCTTCCACTTTTTGAAACCAGACGACATGATCGGAATCACTCGCACCGAAAGGTTCGAAAGAAGAGAGGCTTTTAATGTCTTTGAGCTTCTTTGCGCCGATCCAGGCTTTAAGCCGGGCCCGATCTTCTGGACTGGAGGTGCCATTCATAATGACAGAACGAATCAGTTTTTTGCCACGAGGGTCCAGGTCCCATTTGGAATCGAGCTCCTGAAGCAATCGTGTCAAAAGATCAGAACCGCCATTAGAAGCGGTTTTAACAGGTTCTTGGGCCATTATGGCAGATACAACCGGGGCTATTTTGGTGACAAGTGACATCTTGTGTAGATTATCGGCAGAACTCCAAAAAAGTTGCCTACGATATTGTCAGCGTATAGATACCGTGATGCACACCGCCGGCGGCGTCGCTGTAGACACCTCCCGGGTTGCGGGTCGGGGGGATTTGAATTTCTTTCTCCAGCGTCGCTCCGCTTTGAACCGCCAGTTCCGATAACACCGCGTCGATCTGGCCCTTCATCTCCTTTTCCGCAAAATGGCTCTGCTCATAACTTTTTTCCATTCTCATGCTGGCAGACCCATCTTGAACGGAGCCCAACTTGATAACATGCCGCCTAAAAGGGCGCTTCAAATCAATCTCCCTCCCGCCGATCCGCAACCTCTGCTTCGCCGCGACAAACTCCATTGCGGCCCCCGATTCCACCAACCGCTTCACCTCCTCATAGGCCACTTGCGATTCAAAATCGCCGCGCGTCAGAGCATAGCTCAACATCAGCTTCACATTCGCATCGACAACATATCCCAAAAGCGTTTCAATATGCGATCCCGTTCGATAGTTCTGGCAGGAGGAAACGTTCACGAGATCACCGGTCATCAACAGCAACTTGGGATCATCGGTCGTTGTCGTAAAAACAATCGCTTCATTTCCCTGCACCTCCGGCTTCAGCTTATCGGCCAACGTTTTGACATCGTCCATGAGCTGCGTCGAAAGGCCCATTGCCCCACTGGAACTCCTCATTAAATTCACGATCACCGTATAAGTATTTAAGTCCGAAGTCTCCATGGCCCATTCCAAAAGAGCCGTCAGCAATGCGCCGCGGTCTCTTTTATAAAACAGGATCGTCACCTGTTTTGGCTCCCGCAAAAGTGCTGACCGTATCTCACGCACTTTCTCGCGATCGATATCGATACTATTCCGCCCCTCTTCCTGCGCGTGCGGGATAACCTGTGATTTCAAAAAATCTTTGGATCTTTCAAGCCGCGCCTCCGGTGTTAGCGAGGGTGACTGATCTCCAGACCGATAGAGGCTGGCCCGATGATAATTGCCTCTCCAGCCGGCTTGCGTTTTCTCTCCGGAGAGCATCGCCAGCTGTGCTTTTACTTTTTCACAATCCTCCACGTCGCCCTCGTAACCCTCGTATTTCAGCCGATCAAACGTGCCGTTCAGAACATGCTCCACCACTCTCCTTAAAACGGGAATTTCGTTCTTCCATCTGGAATTCCCATTGAATCTTCCGACTAGCGTATACAATACCTCCAGATTCCCCCACGCCTCTTCCAGCCTCTCGATCTGTTCGATCGTGATCGGCTGATTCCCAATTTTAAACATCGTTTTGAACCGCTCCAAAAAGAGTTGAGTGCAAGCGCGAATCACCGCTTCGACATTGTCCACGTCAACCGTTGTCCCGGCTTCTCTTGCAAGCAGCGGGGGAAAAACCGCTCCCGCATCCAGCCCCAGAACCCCGACAAGGCGAACCGCTACATGCATAAACTCCAGGAGGCGCTTCAGTTTTTTGTCTTGAAAAAGCCCCGCCCCAATCGTCACCGGCTGCCTTAAACTGGCCGCCATCTCATACAAATCCCCCAAAGCTTTCTCGCTGTAAGCCAGAGCACTC
The DNA here is from genome assembly GCA_030648035.1 of Deltaproteobacteria bacterium. GTDB lineage: Bacteria > UBA10199 > UBA10199 > SPLOWO2-01-44-7 > SPLOWO2-01-44-7 > JAUSII01. The sequence continues at coordinate 29,891 of JAUSII010000052.1, forward strand.
TCTTTAAAACCGCCCATCGCCATACCGGTTGCCTTTTCAAGAAGAGTGCGGGAAAGAGTGGCGGGGCTGTGGGAAGCGGCTTTTGTGACTTCTTCTTGATCGACGGTCCATTGGAAAACCAGTTCCAAGCCAAGGAGAATTCCGACATCTCTTCTCTTCATGTCGGCATAGAGGGCCTCGGCTAGAGCGGGGTTTAATCCCTTACCTGCAAGAGCTTTCCGGACCCACGCCACAACCTCTTCGGCCGTGCATGTGGCGATATCGAGCGGGTCAAAACCTATCTGATAATTTTGGATATGCTGAATAATAGAGAACGGATCTTCCATTAACCCGATCTTGGCAATCTCAATCCGGGCCTGCTCCTCTCGGATAGCGTAGTTTTGGATATGTTTTGAAGTCCCCTCTCCATCGTGAGCGGCGGCGATCTTGGCAATCTCAATCCGGACCTGCTCATTTTGGATAGCGTATTTTTGGATATATAGCGAAGTCCCCCATCCACCGTGAGCGGCGGCGATCTTGGCAATCTCAATCCGGGCCTGCTCATCTCGGATAACGTAGTTTTGGATATGTTCCGAAGTCCCCTCTCCATCGTGAGCGGCGGCGATCTTGGCAATCTCGATCCGGGCCCGCTCATCTCGGATAGCCAGTAATCCGATAATTAGAAATATTTGATTACTGTTTTTGGCGGCATAATTTTTTGCACACTGAATCCTCTCTCTCTCGGTCATGACCGACAACGCCCCAATATCTTTCAAACCGGCATTATTGAGAAAATCGGCCATGGCTTTACTTTGGTCTAGGCTCATGCTCGCTTCATCTATCTTCAATGGCTTTTCCGGCGCCTCGTTTTTGCCGCGACCGAAGAGATCATATCTTTGAGAAAGCGGGCGGAGCCGGGAAGCGAGCAAAAACAGCAGTGAAAGAGAGACAACAGCCGAAGCACCATAGACCAAAACAGGCCCCAACAAGGGGGCCGCCTCCGATCCGGCAGCCGAAACCGGATGGAGATCTGCGGCTAGGGCGGCGGAAGAGAGAAGATTCACGGCCGCAAAAGCCGCCGATAGCGCTATCGTTTTTGTCCCAGTGGTAGGGGCCTCCAAAGGGGGAGAGCTTGAAAAAAAATCAATACTTCCAGCTACTTGTATATTACCCCCGGCCACAACCCCGCCGGAGGCCAAAGGGAGCATCCCACCGCAAGAATTTAAAAAAGAGATCATGTGCACCAATAGGGTTATCGGCAGAACTCCAAAAAAGTTGTGTGGCGGTACCAGGTATTAAATACTTCTGCGACAACCGTAACGGAAAGCGAAAGAAAGTGATTGGGAGGGTCGCTGTTCGGTTTGGGTCGGTCGATTGAACTCCGCAAACTCTGCGAGTTTGCTTCGCGGTCCAGCAAAGCTGTACCTTGACACCGACAGCTTGCCCTCGGCGATTTTTATTGTTTGATCCCGTTCGATAAAAATCGCCTGCGCACATCCCTCCCAATCACTTTCTTTCGCTTTCCTTCACAGATGCACTTGGAATTGAAACATTTATCTTTTGAAGAAATACATGTTCAAAAGCTGGAAGCGGAGAAAAAAGTGGTATGAGGTGGCCTGTCGGAGGCAATTTTACAAACGGGATATAAAGCCAAAATTGCCGAGACCGGAGCACCCATTTTGGGTTTGACCCAAAATGAGGTGCGTCCCCGAATACCCTTTTTTCTCCGCTTCCAGCTTTTGTCGGTGATCAGTTAAGAATGCGAACGAAAACGATCGTGAACGTGGGTCAGGGCGGTTTTTCGGGTCTGTTGAAAGCTCGAGGAAATCTGGCGAAGCTGATTCAAGCGCTGGTCGACCATTTTGGCGGCCGCTTTTTCGGTGGAGATGCCGAGCTCGTCTGAAATTTGAAAGACGCGCTTGAGATTATAATAAATGCCTCGCGTCATCCGCTCGGCGCGCTCGCGGCTGTAGCCTTCCAACTCCTGATAGACGTTGATCAGACCGCCGGCGTTGACGACATAATCGGGGGCATAAAGAATGCCGCGCTCTTTCAAAGCCTCGCCATGTTCTGATTTTTCAAGCTGGTTGTTGGAAGAACCGGCGATGATTTTGCATTTGAGCAGGGGAATGGTTTCATCATTCAACACGCCACCGAGCGCGCAGGGGACAAAAATATCGCAGGGGACCGAATAAATTTCTTTGGCGCTGACAATTTCAAAACCCATCTCGACTTGCATCGCCTTCAATTTTTCAAGATCGATATCGGTGGCGAATATTTTGGCGCCGGCCGTTTTGAGTCGCCGGATCAGATGGCTCCCCACCTGCCCGACCCCTTGCACCGCGACTATGCGGCCGTTCAAATCTTCTTTACCATACACTTTTGCAAGTGAGGCCTTGATCGCCTGAAACACACCGAGGGCTGTGAAGGGTGCCGGATTTCCGGAACCACCATGGCTCGACTCAATGCCGACCACATAATCGGTTTCGGTGAAGGCATATTCCATATCGTTCACATCGGTGCCGACATCTTCGGCGGTGATGTAGCGTCCGCCCAGCGAATTGACGAAACGTCCATAGGCGCGGAACAAAACTTCTGTCTTGTCTTTTTTGGGATCGCCGATGATGACCGCCTTGCCCCCGCCCAGATTCAAACCGGCGGCGCAGGCTTTGTGGGTCATACCGCGGGAGAGGCGCAACACATCGCGCAGGGCCTCTTCTTCGCTGGCGTAATTCCACATGCGCGTGCCACCAAGTGCGGGCCCGAGCGTTGTGTCGTGAATGGCAATGATGGCTTTGAGGCCGGCCGCCTTGTCCTGACAAAAGACGACCTGCTCGTGATCGTATTCTTCCATTCTTGAAAGGACATCCATCGTCATGGGTCGGCTCTATAATTTGCACTCGACGCCGTTGTCAATCTTGTAATATTAAAACTTCGGGTGTCATTGCGAGCGTAGCGAAGCAATCCCGCTAATCGCTCCTCGCAATGACAAAACATATGCTCATAAAAGCGCCGCACATTATCACCCTTGAAGGGCCCCCCTTAAAGGATCACGCCATTTTGATCCGGGATGGTTTCATTGCCGACATCGCGCCGCAGAGTGAATTAAAAACAGATGGCCTCTCTCTGGAATTGCCCAACACCATTCTTCTGCCGGGATTGATCAACGCCCATTGTCATCTTGAATTGTCCCAACTGCCACAACCTCTCCCCTATCCGGGATCTTTCGTCGGATGGATCGATGAACTGACACGACTTAAACTTCAGATGACTCCCGAACAGACAGAGGCCGCGATAAAAATGGGAATCCAAAAATTATTGGAGGGGGGAACCACCACGGTTGCCGATCATATGAGTGTCGGGACTCCGCTGGAACTGCTCATGCAGTCGCCGCTGGAGGCGGTGGCTTATATTGAAGTGCTGGGGGTGGAGAGGGAGAGGGCCAACCACTTTTACAAACAAGCATTGGAAACAGCAAAAAAATTCAAAGCGATACCGACGCCGCATGCGACTTATTCTTTGTTGCCGGAAATTTTTGCGAAGGTGGTGGCGGAGGCCTCCGATACTTTACCTCTCTCGATTCACATCTCGGAGAGTGCCGATGAATTTCTTTTGTTTCTGGAGAATCGCGGGCCGCTGGCGGAATTTTTGCAGATGAAGGGGAAAACACCGCCCACGCAGGGTGAAACACCGGTGCAATATTTAAAACGCCTCAAACTTCTGCCGTATGGTGCCATGGCGATCCACGCCAATTATCTGGAAGATGAAGACATCGCCACATTGAACGAGCTGGAAATCAGCGTCGTGCATTGTCCCGGGAGCCACGCCTATTTTGAACACGACCGTTTTCCCTATGGATCGCTGGAAGATGCCGAAATCAATGTGGCACTGGGAACCGACTCTCTGGCCAGCAACGAGAGTTTGAGCATGCTGCGCCAGATGCAGATTGTTTCGGAAAATTATGTCGAACTGAAACCGGAAATGGTTTTAAAAATGGCAACGCTGAATGGTGCCACGGCGTTAAGAAAAGAAAACGAGATCGGTTCTTTAAAAGTGGGCAAGCGGGCCAACATCATCGGCGTTCCCGTGCGCGCGAGCGGCAAAAATGTTTATGAAAATGTGCTGATGAACGAGAAGGTCTCTTTTTCGATGATTCGTGGCCAGACTATTCCTGTCGTTTAGTGAGATCAATCGCCACTGCTTGGACTGCCGCAGAATGGGACCGGTCTTTCAAAATAGTTTTGGCCTTTTGCACAGCGTTACCATCTCCTTTGGCCAATGCATCAAGAGCGGCGCGAATTCTTTCGATGCCTTCCACAAGCTCCGCCGGTTTTTCAACATCGGAGCCATAGCGTGATACCCACTGTCGTTCCACATCCAGATGGATAATCAGGGAGAACTTCAGATCGACTTGCAACATCGACACTTCCGACCGCAATATCAGTTGGCGGTAATCAGCCGGAGAGAGGATCTGCCTGGCGATTTGTTCAATGTGCGCCGGCGAAATATCTGTCTTTTCCGCAATGCGCTGGATGTTGCTCTTTCCCCGCCTCAAAAAATAGAACATCTGCGCAATCGGCTTGTATCCCAGAGAAACGCCGAACGCGGTGAAACGTACAGCCAGATACCCCACTAGTTCTGCCGATTTTTTTTCTTCCAGCCGCCAACGTGCCTCTCTTTCTGCCACAAAGCGGCAGACGGTGACCAATAACGCCACATCATCACCCTTTTCTTTTTTATGAAATGTCTGCAGATCCTCCGCCGTAAACTGCCCGGGCAATAAAAATCGGGACAAAATATCGATAAAAAATTGTTCCTCCGGACATTGCTTGATCAATCCCTCTTTCACAATTTCCAGAATTTTTTCAGAGAGATCGGCGGAATTCAGATTGATTTCAAAACCTCTTCCAACAATAGAGCGCACCTCGCGCAAAGAACTCCGGATGGCCCTCTGCATTCGTGTCCTGCTTCCGTTTCGGACCCCTTCCCAACAAGCCATCACCATGTCGTCCAAAATATTTGAAAGTCTCTGTCTCTCTTCATTGCTCTCATACAAGAGTGCGACAAAAATATTTTCGCGCAGATAGTTTGAAACCTCTTTCAAAATAGGTTTCTCCCATTCTCCCCACGTCTCCCCTTCCAAAAATTTTACCCCGTTTTCCTCCGCTCTATTCGTTGCCCTTTCACCGAGTTCCAATGCTTCCTGACGCTCCTCCATTTCCAGCTCGGCCTCTGCAAGACCCTCGATACTAGCCACTCTGTCTCCAATGGCACCAGCCAGAGCCGTCTCGTGACTCTCAAGCAACGTCTGTTCTTCCCTGCGGCGACCCTCTTCGGCCTCCCATCGGCGGATGGCCCCTTCAAGCTGGGCCAAACTCACCTCTGGCGAATGGTTATATTCGATGGAGGCCCCTTCCGCTGTTGTGAAAATATTTACTTTGAGCCACGCATACAATGCAGAGAGATAGCCCGACTGTTTGGCTCGTTCACGAAATTCCGGCCCATGAGAAATATAGGTCATGAAAGCCTCGCAAAAAAGATCCCGCGGATTCGAACTGGAATAAGAGGTCAGAAGATGAAGGGGGAGTTCCCCCTCCGGAATGGTCAGCGTCCAGACCCGCCCTGTACCCACCCAGGGATAAACCGCCATCACCTCTTCCTGAAGTTCTTCGGGAAAAGCCGCAAAGAGGGCCTCTCCCGCCTCGTGCAAAATCGTGTCATGAAAGAGCTGTCTCTCTTCCTCGTCCAATTGGGCAAACGGTTTATCGTGAATATGGTAGAAGTTAATGGCGCGATCCGCAGAAACATATTCCCCCACCCGCCCCCATTCGCGAACAAAATTACTTTGATCAAGAGGTGCAATGCTTCCCTTGCCGATAGTTTTAAGACCAGCCTCGCCACCCCCTTCTCTTGCGCGTGCCAATACAAACGGCGGCAGAGAATCAAAGGCCGCATGCAGTGCTGAAATTTCACCTGCCGACATTTTAAGAGAGCGAATGTCCAAAAAATTTGCGGCTTCAAAAGCGCCACCAGACAGTGGAAGATGAATAGAAAACCGTGCAGAAAAGGCGATACTCGCCTCTTCAATCAGTGACGCTTCCCCCTGGGTCTGCTCTATAACAACATCCAGCAATTTTTTCATGAACTGCTCCCCCAAAAACTCCTGCGCAAACGTGTTGTCATCCGATTCATCCGCTTCGGTTCCATAATGGACCTCTTGCATCCCTTCGTGCTGAAGATACGGATGATAAGGGACATATTCGATCGGCTCCCCATCCACATTGAAAAAAAGAATTCCACCTGCAAAAGGATTGAAATAAATTTTGGCGGGAGACGGCGTGTTAAGACAGGCTGGCAAGCGATCCAAAAGCCCGACCAATCGGACGATATCGGAGGGACGAAACGGAATATTTCTTCCCAGGTCCATCACCTCTTTATTCAGCAGAAATGCGGTCTGTCCCTCTTTTTTAAAAGCACCAAGCCCTGCGTTTGCCGATTCAGGATGTTTATTCCAGAGATGGGTGAAAAAGTGGCGATCGGAGAGGCGGGTTTTCAAAACAGCCTGCACCAAAGTGCGAACCGGTTTGGAGTAATAGGTATATTCGGTATGATCACTGGCACCGGTGACGCCCATGTATTGATAGGGATCGACAGCATAAATAGGGTTTCTATCCCTGCCCAAATCGTAGAATTCATCGGCCCATTCTATCCCGGTAACGGTCAGACGGTAGGGCATTACAATGCAATCCGGCTGCAACATTTTTTTGGGGACCCGATCGGTCAAAGAGACCAGCGCGACATCGAATGTGGTGACGTTCGGAAGGTGACGATTCAAATCGGCCATGGTCTCCAACCGAAGAGTGGCGTTGCCCAAAGCAGACCGGAGGGCGGTTTCAAATAGAAAGAGCCCTTTTTCAAAAGAGACTCTTGCCGACAACCGGGTCAATAAATCATCTTCAGGATTTTTTCCCCACCGGGCCTTCATCATTGCCTGAACCGAATCAAACTCTCTGGCTTGACTCAAGCGATCGGCCACAACCATGGCCGATGCACTGGCCGCCGGAATGAGGGCCAAGCCACTCTTTTGTTCTGCCTCTCTGTCGAGTCGGAACAATTCGGCTTGTACCTCCGAAAAAGTTCCGGCCTCGCCGCGTTGCCAGTCGGCCCGTGCTTCACCAATTCCAACCGCAGAAGCCGCACCCCGCGTGTGCCAAACCGGAAGCCGCGTACCATCTCCCAAAACAATCTGCATCATTCCGGTGGTGGGATCGACGGTTGCAGGGAGTTGGGCCAACCCCTGCCCACCGGACAAAACGGCCGCAAGGGCCGTGGTATTCACAGCGGTGTCGGGAGGAGAAGCCGCTTCCAAGGCGGGAATGTGCGAAGAAGATAGTGCATCAACTTCAGCACCGTGAAAAAGAGTATCTATCGATTCTGCCGCCAAAGACTCCTCATCTCCAATCTCCGCGTCAACATCCATCTTAGCAATATGAGAGCCTCTTCTTAAAAGATCGCGGCCTTTGTCTGTGAGCGGAAATTTTTTCAGCAAGTCGATCATGTCCCGGGTCAGCAGTGTCGTCACTGTTTGGAGAACGGTATTTTCTGGAGAACCATCTGAAACATTGTGATGACCCCGTAGCGGAGCAGTCAATGCCAGCTCCAAAACAGACTCGGCGACCGTGTCCCGTTGAGGATGCCCGAGCAGGTGAAGACTTAAAAGAATCTCCCGCAAAAAGAGGCCCCGATGCTCTCCACGGTCACCCTCCCGCTCCTGAATATCTTTTCTCAAGAGGAACACCAGGTTGGGACAGCGGGCGGTATCAAAATTTTCCCGTGCGAGAAAATGAAGAAGCAGGGCAAATTCGATGCGTTCAAAAGGGAATTCTTTGTGCGACCCGAGGCGCCCCAACAAACGGATAATTTGGGGAACAGCGTCATTTAACTTCTCACGATGGCCAAACAGAGAATACTGAACGAGGGCCCGATAATTTTTTAAAAGAACCTGCGCCTTCTTTTGGACATCAAAATCTCCCCATTCGGTTTCTGTATTCGCTTCATAGTCTGCATAGTCGAGACCGTTTAAAGATTTGCCGCTCAACATCGACGAAACTGAATCGAGATTGGGGAGAGGATCGATCATGAAAGGGAAATCTTTGGCGATCTCATTTACCTGCAAAAGAGCGAGGGGATTTTTTTCTTCCAACCTCTCCCTGTGTGCCAGCTCGACAAAAACCTCAACCAGAAGATTAAAAGCCGGACCCGTTTTTTGCTCCAATATTCTTTCAACCATTATTTCAAAAAGGCGGCGCGTTTTTGGAGCACCGCTGATCCAGGCCAGATCAGAGATCCAATCTTCGGCCTCTTTTTTGGAAGGAGAATGGCCGTTATGGAAAAACGCCATCGAGCCGAGAAGAGAAACGGCCACCGGCCAAGCCAAGGCGAGCGTCAAAGACAAACGGTATTTTTCAAAAACATCAAAACCGAATGAACGCCACTGCCCCCAAGCCATGAGAGTCTGCTCGATCGAAAGATCGGCCTGTTGAAAATATCCGAGAAAAAGGGAGCCGTAGCGTCGAACCGCTTCTTTCTCCCCGGCCATTTGAGCGATCCACCGTGCCGTGCCCTGCGGGTCTTTATTGAACATAGGGTCACAGTCGCGCACCAGAGACAAAAATGCCCTTGACTGTCTTTGGAACAGGTCGCGTTGGCTCGCTGTGCCACGCCAAATACTTCCAAACGTTGTTGAAAAAACAGGTTTCAAAATTTCAAATACAGCACGCGCCTCGTGTGGAGGAAGTGTGTCCATGGCAATGATCAAGTCGAGAAAATAAATGGAAAAAATACTTTCAAAATTTTCAACAATCGTGGCGGCCATGGTGGGATAGTGTCTCCCCAATACCGCGGCGGCCATGAACACAATCACATCATTTTTTTTGTTGAAAAGCTGCATGGCAGGAAGCGCCAGCTCCGGGTGATGATAAGCCAGTTGAAATATCAGAGGGGCCTGTTCCCTCAAAAAAAGGTGTGTTTTATTTTTGGTAAAATGTTGCGCCTCCAGAATAAAATCAAGCCCCTCTTCCCCCCGATGCTGTAAAACGAGAAAGAGGGAGGCCCAAAGGGCTGATGGAATGTCGGATTTTCTCAAATCCTCCAGCGCTGTTTCATAACGCTCTCCTTCAGAAGGAGGGCCAAGAAGTGTCGCTATTTTTCGAACAATCGCCGCCTGCAAATCATTCCTTTTTGGAAATAGGTCGTGGTTTTGTTTTATTTTTTCTGATGGATAACCGGCTAAAAGAACCTGCAGAGAGACGCTGGCCTGCTGAAAAGCATCCCCATCCACCTTCAACGGCAAAACCATGGTGCTGGCGACATCCGCCCATACCTCCACACCACCGGATTGAATGGTGTTTTGGACCGTTAAGGGAAGTGCCGTCCACATGCCCCATGCAGAAAGGGCCCCTTGTAGCGCTGTAGAATCCATCGATTTGTCCTTTTAATACCTTATATTTACTTTTCGGCAAATTTCAGAAAAAGTTGCTTGGGGCTGCAAAATAATAATGCAAAATAATAAGCAACCTTTTTGAAGTTTGGCCGATATACAGGTTGTCACTTAAACAAGGAGGTTTTTATGATCGGAGCAGGAAAAGGAGCTAGAACAGTGGAACGGATGCAATCACACCAACGCTGGCTTGATGAGTCGAGGAGTAAGATGGAAAGACTACAACGCGCGCAAGCCCAAAGCCAATGTGCCAGCCAAGTGGCTGCAGAAAGAGCCAAAGCCGAGGAGTTTCGCAACGAAATGAGAGAGGCCAAGGGCGAGAAGCTCGATGTCCAAATACAATTGAGTCACGCCAGAGACTGTTTCTCAACCGAAAGCACTCCGGAAGAGAAACTACAATGCGTTGAAAAAGCTATAGCAGTGGATGAACCGAAGAAACCAGATGCAAAGAATGCCAAAAAGCATCGGAAATTAAAAGAGTAAGAGTGCTAAAAGAGTAAGAGTTGCCAAGGCATAATTCGGATGCTATAGCCCGCCAACTATGGCATTCGCTTCTCTCAAGGATTTTGTCGCCTTTCTCGAAGAACGGGGCGAATTAAAAAGGATTTCTTTTCCCGTCAGCTCCAAATTGGAAATCACTGAAATCGCCGACCGTCTCGTCAAAAAAAACGGCCCCGCCCTTCTGTTTGAAAATGTCACCGGCTCCCCCTTTCCTGTTTTGATCAATGCGATCGGCACAGAACAGAGAATGGCGTGGGCGTTGGGGGTTGAAAAACTGGATGACCTGGCGGGGGAATTGGCGGAGCTTATCCAGACCCAGCCACCGGAGGGGTTGATCGACAAAATCAAAATGATCCCCAAGCTCACCCGTGTCGCCTCGCTCATGCCCAAAAAAATAAGTTCTGCCCCGTGTCAGGAAAAAATAATGGATCCGGTCGATTTGTCCCAGCTCCCCATTCTCCATTGCTGGCCCAAAGACCCGGCCCCATTCATCACGTTTGGAATGGTCATTACCAAAGACCCCGACACGAACATCCGCAACGTCGGCATCTATCGCATGCAGGTGCTCGACAAAAAATCGACCGCCATGCACTGGCAGATTCACAAAACAGGGCGACGTCATTTTGAACGCTACCGCGAACTCGGAGAAAAAATGCCGGTGGCCGTGGCGATCGGCGGCGATCCCGCGCATACCTGGTCTGCGTGCGCGCCCATGCCCGACAACGTCGACGAATTTTTGCTCTCCGGCTTCTGCAGAAAAAAATCGGTGGAGCTGGTGAAATGCAAAACAAATGATCTCTATGTGCCCGCCGATGCCGATTTTATTCTGGAAGGTTATGTCGATCCGAAAGAGGACTTTGTGACGGAGGGGCCCTTCGGCGATCACACCGGTTATTACACGCCGCCGGAAATGTTCCCCCGCTTTCATGTGACGGCCATCACCCATCGCGAAAATCCGATCTATTTCACCACCATCGTCGGCAGACCGCCCATGGAAGACGGCGCGATGGGCAAAGCGGTGGAGCGCATTTTTTTGCCTCTGCTCCGGCTGACTTTCCCTGAAGTGGTCGATATGCATGTGCCGGCGGTCGGCTGTTTTCACAATCTGGCCATCATCTCCATTCGCAAACAATATCCGGGCCACGCGAGAAAAATGATGAACAGCCTCTGGGGCATGGGGCAGATGATGACGAACAAGTGTCTGGTGATTGTCGATCACGATGTGAACGTGCAGGATCTCTACGAAGTGGTCTGGCGCATCACCAACAATATCGATGCCCGTCGCGACATCACCTTTGCAGAGGGTCCGGTCGATCATCTCGATCACGCCAGCCCGCACCAGTTCGTCGGATCGAAAATGGGAATCGACGCCACACGAAAAATTCCGGAAGAAGAATATTATCGCCGCTGGCCCGAAGATGTGGTGATGGATGAAGAAATTAAAAACAGGGTGGATCAGATGTGGAGCAAGCTTGGGCTATAGGATAGTGCGATAGTGCGATGGTACTTAGTACTTAGAATTTGCACCAAGTACCAAGCACTATCGCACTCCATCCTCGCACCATAATATTATGAATGTTCGCGAATTATTCGGCAACATCAGCGGCACCTATGACCTGCTCAACCGGGTCTTGAGCTTTGGCACCGACAAGCGCTGGCGCAAAAAGGGGGTCTCTCTTTTGCCGCACGGAAAAAATCTCAACATCCTCGATCTCGCCAGCGGCACGCTCGACCTCGCCCTGCAATATGCCAAAGAGGGCGCGGGCGAAGTCTGGTGTCTCGACTTTGCATTGCCCATGTTGCTCACCGGCAAGATGAAAGTCTCTCCCCTGTTGGACGAGCGACTCCATCTGATCTGCAGTGACGGACTCAAAATTCCATTCCCCGATCATTTTTTTGATGCGGCCATGTGCGCGTGGGGGATGCGCAACCTTCCCGATCACAAGGCGGCCCTCTGCGAATTGCAGAGAGTTTTGAAACCGGGAGGCTCGCTGATGATCATCGATTTTTTCAAACCCAACCGCACCTTCAGCAAAATATTTTCAAAAACCTACGGCCGTTATGTGATGCCGACTCTGGGCGGGTGGATTTCCAGAGACAAGGCGGCCTACAATTATCTCCACCGATCCATTGAAAACTTTTTGAGCCGCCAGCAGTTTGAAGATCTGCTGGAGAGAAACGGGTTTGATGTGATCGAAGCCAAAGACCTGACTGGCGGCATTTCTTCACTTCTGCTTGCAAATGCGCATGATTAAAAAAATTGTCATCGCCATCTCCGGAGCCAGCGGATCGATTTATCCCAAACGCCTTCTCGACGCCCTCGTGCAGACACCGCACACCGTGGCGATTGTGATGAGCGAGCACGCGAGACAAATCTGGAACGAGGAACTGGAAAGTTGGCCGATTGAAAAATATGACCGCCCCGTTTATGGCATCAAAGATTTTTCGGTGCCGTTTGTGAGCGGGTCGAACGCGTGGGATGCGTGCGTGGTGATTCCCGCAAGCATGGGGATGATCGGGCGCATCGCACACGGTTATTCCGACGATGCGATTGCGCGCACCGCCGATGTGCAACTCAAAGAGCGCAAGCAATTGATATTGATGCCGCGTGAAACGCCCTACAATCTGATCCACATTGAAAACATGAAACTCCTGACACTGGCGGGGGCCCTGATTCTGCCAGCCTCACCCTCTTTTTATTCGAAACCGAAAACATTGGAAGAAGCGGTCGACACCGTCATCGCCCGGGTGCTGGATCATCTGGGTGTTGAAAATAATTTGAGAAAGAGGTGGAGTGATGAATAATTTGTCATTGCGAGGCCCGAAGGGCCGAAGCAATCCCGGGATCGCCACGTCGTCCTTTGGACTCCTCGCGATGACAAAAAAAATCCTCATCATCCTCGAGATGATCAAATTCTCCCACTCGGTTTTTGCACTCCCTTTTGCGCTGGCGGCGATGGTGGTTGCGGCAAAAGGATGGCCACCATCGCAAACGGTGGCTCTGATTGTGGCGGCGATGGTGACGGCGCGCTCTGCGGCGATGGCCTTCAACCGGATTGTCGACGCCGAGATCGACGCCAAAAATCCGCGCACAAAAAATCGCCACATCCCTCAAAACATCATCAGCAAAAAATTTGCATCCATTTTTACTTTTGTCTCCGTCCTGCTTTTTTTTATCGTCTGCCACCAGATCAACCGGCTTAGTTTTATTTTGAGTCCTGTCGCGATGGTGATTCTGCTCGGCTACTCTTTCAGCAAACGATTCACCTGGGCCTCGCAATTCTGGTTGGGGACCAGTTTGGGAATAGCACCGATTGCCGCCTGGATTGCGGTGACAGGAACCGTATCAATGACACCGATCTGGCTTGGAATGGCGGTCCTCTTCTGGGTGACCGGCTTCGACATTCTCTATGCCACTCAAGATTATGATTTTGACCGAGAGCACGGAGTCCACTCTCTGGTTGCCCGTTTCGGCATCAAAAAAAGTTTAAATATCGCCAAGTTATGCCATATTGTAACGCTGTTACTTTTGCTTAT
>JAUSII010000005.1 GCA_030648035.1 Deltaproteobacteria bacterium
GCCCACGCCAAAGTAGACCGATTTGTTTTTATCAATCTCCTTGCGACCGTTGATGCGCAATTCCAGAGGAACAGAAGAAGCTTGCGTATTGGTCAAATAAGCCTTGCCAGCGAGTTCGGCTTCCACCGACCATTTATTTCCCCATGGCAAAGGATAGCGCCCCGCCGCACCGAAGGTGAAAGCATCGCCATATTCGCTCGACAAAACATTCACCGTTTTTTGAATTTTCATTCCGGCGTTGGCGAAAAGTTGAAAACGGCCCAGCATTTTTTCGGCCACAACGCGATATTCCCATGTCACACCCCGGTCGCCGGTCCATTTGGCCTGCGAACCGGTCGGCATTGTAAGACGTGAGAAAAATGCCAGCGCCGGTGTTTTTTCAGTCTCTTTAAAAATCCGATATTTGATATCCAGCCTTAAATCACCCATCGCCGCCGCATTAAAATTGTTGAGAGAATTAAAATCGGTCCCGTTGAGATAAAAATAGACCGGCACAGCCAAACCGACGGAGAGATGATCCCAATAACCGGTCGAAACCAGAAAATCGGCATTCCACATCCAGTCGAGAATCTGAAATTGTCTGTTGGTGGCCGGAACAATCACTTTGACCGATTCTTTGGTCACGCTGGTAACCACTCCAACGCGAGGTTTGAGTGTATTGGGAATTTCGGTGCCGACGGTCGTGCCAACACCGGTCTGATCGGCCGGGACTTGATAGAGTTGGCGATTGATGCCCATAAGACCGGTGTCAGCGGCGTGGGCTGCGGAGGAGATGAGCAGGAAAACGATCAACATGAAACGCCCCGATCTACTCCACCCCAACCCTCCCCTTACAAAGGGGAGGGAGATTAGAAGTACCATCCAGAACCAAATTGCATGATCCGGTTTTGCATTCATTGACAAAGAACACCCCCCCTTCACATACGAGGCCGTTGGGCCGTGGAAGGAGGTCGGTTCATCCACTTTGTTGTTTTTTTCATCGCTTGAAAATTCTTTCAAAGATTCTTTGGCGCCGGAGAGTTGCAGGCTTTCAAGTGTTTCATCCAGATTGAGGTGGGTCTCTCTTTCGGTGCGCGACGTTGCATCCATGGCCTGAAGCACCGAATCAAGATCGACCGAACTATTTTCCAACCCCTTCGAGGCGGAGGCCTGGACTTTTCCCAAAGGGACGCTGACCGAGGCAAGAAGAGCATTCAAATCTCTTTCAACATTGTATGGTGTTTCCATAAACACCTTGTCCACAATGCCCGTCTTCCAGCGGGATGCGGCTTCTGTTTTCAAACTCTGGAGGGTCGTTTCAAAGGGCATCCGATAGAGATAATCGACAGAAACACTTGCCCTTGCCGGAACGGAAAGATCATACGAACGGACATCCACCGGCACCTCTTTGCCAGTCGCTTTTGTTTCTATAAATCCGCCGCTCGGAAAAACCTCCTTCACACTCACAACAACAGACTCATCGCCGGAGTTGGTGAAGGTCAGTGTCGAATCGATCACCTCGCCGACATTGATCACATCACTCTTGGGACGAACGTATTCGATCAAATCGCCCAAAGCCGCCTTGACCAACACTGCATTCTCTCCGACGGCTAGAGATCCCGTATTGGCGGCAATTTCAACGATATGCCCGTTTCCATATTTGAAACTTTTGGCGGCGTGCTGTGTCTCGGCAGAAGCTCCAAGAGTGGAAAGGACATCGGGGTCTCCCCCTTCCCAATTCTGTCGAAACATCTCCCACGATTTACCTTCGATTTTGGCAAAGCCGGCCAGATTAATGAGGGCTTCTCCTTTATCAAGGCGACTCTTCAACTCTTTGAATGTCCGAATCATTTTTGCATCCCCATCCGCAAAATTAACCACCAGAGAATCGGTCGACAGGATATAAGTGGTAAATTTGTCGGAGCGCATGGCCGCGATAAAGTCATCCAGTTTGTCGGTGATTTTATAATAGCCTCCCATCTCTTCCAGAAGATCATCCAGCAGATCTGCATTCAGTCTCGGATCTTCCGGTCTCAAGTCAAAAGATTGAAGGAGATAAACAAGTGTTCTGGGAAGGGCGAAATCCTCGCGGGTGATTGTCACATCAATCAACTGGGCCGTGAATTTTTTCTCCTTTGAGACATTCCCCAACCTGTCTTTGGAGCGCCATGTGATCACATGCAAACCTCCCCCCAATTGAGCCACGCCAAACGGATTTTTGTAAACCCTCCAGGAGTCGTCATCGATTTTGTATTCGATCAGGTCAACACCGGCGCCTGTCGCGTTGCCGTCGAGTGAAATCAGGCTCTGTCGGGTGATATATTTTTCACCGTCTCCCTGATTCAAGGCCATCAGCGGATCGGGAGGGGTATTGTCGACCACCAATTTTTGATTCTTGTCCGCCTCCACATTGTCCAGCGTATCGGTGGCGTGGAACAGAATTGAAAAATCACCTTCGTTTGAAAGCTGAAAAGGCCCTGCCGTTTTCCAACCGCCTTCATTGATTTGATATTCTGTTTTTTTAAGATCGTTCCTCTCTGCCGTTGTTTCAAAATCAATCGGTGTTGAAGAAGAGACATAAACAAATCCCTCCCCTTGAACTTTCGGATCGCCAACGATGATTTTTGTCACCGGTGGCGTGCCGTCGAGGTGAATGTTCAAAAAATTTTTTGATTCCTCGTTGTCGACGTTGTCTTTGGCCCAATAATAAATATGCTTCAAACCATCGGTCAGACCGGTCAAACCAAACGGATTTTCATAAACAAGAGGCTGATCCACTTCCGACGTTTCAATAAATATATTCTGAACTCCAGAGCCGTCGGTATCCGCAGAGACCAGGGTGATCGGAGTGGCGGATGAAATCCAGGTGGCTTCTCCCTCACCGATTTTGGGTTCGCCAACGTTTATTTCTGTTTTGGGTGCCGTTTTGTCCAGTCGAACCGACAGATTTTTTACCGCTTCCCGATTTCCGATGGCATCAGCAGACTGATAATGGAGGGTATAATCTATGCCTTCGAGCGGCGGCAGAAAGGGTTCGGTGTAGTTGACCAGAGCCGACTCACCAAAAGCATATTGAATGCCACCCACTCCCGCTCCCGGCACCGGATCGACCGCATTCAGACGAATCTGGGAAGAAGCGGCCAGCCACGTTTTTTCTTCTTTGACGAATTTGGGTCCGGTGATCTCAACAGCGGTCTGCGGCGGTTGGCGGTCGATGAAAATCTGCCCCATTCCCTCTTCGACTTCGCCTGCCGCCGCCTCGGAACGATTGCCCGCGGGATCTTCGGCAATAATTTTGTAACGATAAGTGCCGTCAAAAGCGGGATTCTCAGCCAGGTTGGTTCCGTCCCAGCTGAACTGATGCGCATGCGGCGGAAGATTAATATTGTCTGCAGATCCGCGAATCATAAAGCCTTCCGCAGATTCCACATGCAGTTCTGTCTTGATGCCTTTTGACCCCAGATTATCACTCACGCTGTAGGCCACCCGCAAAACATCCGCCAGCGTATCGCCGTTGGGTGAAAAACTTAAAACCTGACTCTCTGTGAGTTGAACTTGCGGCGGACTCAAGTCGTAGACCAAAGTCCCTTTGTAGTTTTTGGTGCGATTTCCGGCTTCGTCGTAAATGATAAAGAACCAGGTGTAAATATTTTCAACCAGAAGTTCGGAGGTCCCCTGCCGCGTTGTGACCCTGCCATCCCAAACCCATTTTTCCTGATCCATCGGTTTTTTGTTCCAAATGTCGTAATGATGATGGCCCGTCCGACTCTGCAGATAGAAATCGACAAAAAGCTGCTTCGAAAAATTATCGGCGGCCAGAACGAAAAATTCAGCCGTGTCAAAGCGACCATCGCCATTGGGCGAAATAACCGACGGCATGCCAACAATGGCGGCGGTCGGTCTGCCGGTGTCAAAAACAAGCTCGATGGCATTTTCATTTTCCACGTTGCCCACGCGATCGACAGCGCGAAAGGACAAAACAGCCGGTGCCTGTACTGCAAGAGGTTCGCGATAGACGGCCCACTCGCCACTACCCCAGCGAAATTCCAGACGGGAGACACCCGACGGCGACTCACCTCCATCCAGAGACTTGAGCCCCACTTTTGTTTCGGAAGAAACAATCCAGGCAGGACCCCGCTCTTGATAATCCCCTTCAAAGAAAATTTCTGTTTTGGGCGGGGCGGTGTCGAGAATCACCTGACGACTCTCCACATTACTGCGCAGACCATTCTCATTCACGGCGTAAAATTCGATATTGTATAGGCCATCCCCTTTTCCAAAAAGATCGAACGGATTGGAATAGGCCAGATATTGGGCATTGCCGGCCCTGTATTTGGGATTCTGAAAAGCACCACCGGTCACCGAAAGTGAAAATTTTGTCTCGCCGGTCACCCACGTCTGTCCGTTTTGGATATGCGTGGGACCATTCATTGAAAAACCGATTTCCCCATACCCTTCCACATTACGTGAAAGCGTTTCTTCAACCTCCACAATTCCCTGTCTCAAGGCCTCTTCGTTCCCGTTTTTGTCAACGGAGCGATAGGCAATAATCTGGCGACCCGATTGAAATGGAAGAGTGAGAGGTTGAATATATTCACCCATCGTTTCTCCATTCCAGGCGTATTCAATTCTTTCCACTCCGCCGATACCGTCGGTCGCCTTGATCTCCACCACGGAATCGTGACCCACCGTGATCTCGCCCCCATCCGCAATAGCTTTGCCATTGACCAGCAAAATGGATTGAGAGGCCGCATTGTCAATGGCCACCGGCAGTTCATAACGAGTGCTCTCTCCCTCTGCATTGCGGGCTTCAAAAATCAGAACAAAGTTGCCATTCAATTGTGAAACGTCCCATTGAAAATTGAATTCGGATTGGGTTTCTGAATAAATTACTGTTTCACCATAACTGATCGTCAACGTTTCAACCGGCGCCAACTCCCCCTCTTTTTCAAACCGTCCGGCGATGGTCACCTGATTTTTAAGATACCCATCCGAGGCGGGGCTTGTGATTTTAAATTCACCGATCTGTTTTTTGGCCAGCACATATTGTGAAAAATGTTCGAGGTTGGCGGTGAAGCGGTAAACATCGTTGGTCGGATCGGCATCGTCGTGGGTGTCGAGCTGTGCAATAGTCACCAGACCTTCCAGCAAATCATCGCCCTTCAAATGATAAATCTGCACTTCAGATGCATCGGCAACATTAAAGAGACTCTGCAACTCCTCCACGGAAAATGTCAGCTCCAATTGAACATGCCGCGCCGGATCCATCTGCAAACCATCGGGCTGAATATCAAAAATGGGACCGATGGGAGCAATACCGTTGGGCAACGTGAAATCAGCTTCGTTTCTCGGCACCGGATTGATCGTGACCAGTTCGGCCTGTTGCAACGCATTTTTGGGAAAAAGTAGTGAGGCTCTTTTAAATGTCGAATCGACACGAACAAATGCGTCTGCATCAATATTGTTTGTGTCAACTTTGGTTCCGATGCCGATGTTGAAAGTATCCTGATTCACTTTTCCAGTGGCGGCGTCGGTCGATTTCAATACCAACGTATAGTCTTTGCCGTTGAGCCGCGTGACATCCCAATGGGCCAGAATATTGTCGGCCACTGCGTTGTGAGTGCGAACCGGAATGCGCACCCACTTTGGCGATGCGGTGGCGGCATCATAATAATAGAGTTCGTAATTGGCCGGAGCACTCCCCCAGATTTCAACAAAACGTTTGGGCTGTGCATCAGGGAGGAGCTTTAAACGAAAATTGTCTTCGATATTACTGTTTTGAAATCCGCGAACGCCGGCGGCGGCAACAATCGGCGCTTCCATTTCAAAAATTCCCAATGCTCCGGTGCCGGTATTGAGAGCGTTGTCGCCGTCCGGCTTGTCGACTGAAATATTGGGATAGCGAACGTCGATTGTCCAACCGGTCAGATGGACCGCATTGGAAAAAGTATAGAGGTTCTGTTCCGGATCATTGCCAAAAACATTCGGCCGATACCCCTCACCATAAATATTGATGCGATCGGTAAAATGTTTGAACTCCATTTTATTAAATCGCGAATGTGTTCCCCATATTTTTTGATAGGGTGTTGCGGTGGTGTAGGGATCATCGCGATCGGTGAAAAATGTTGTAATACGATTGCCGGCATTGTCCCTGGTTTCAGCATGGAGTATGCCACCATCCAGCCACCCTGCCACAGAGGGGAGAACGATACTGGAACCATTGGAACTGCCCGATGCGGTGCGGCCATTGATTTGATTGTTAAGGGCGAGAGTATAACCGGTTGTCTGGATATTGCTGGCATTGACATCACCACTGCCCACCGAGGCACTGTAAGAAACCAGATTCGCAGATGGAAGAAGAGAAAGACTGTTCAAAAAGATGTCACCCGAAGTCGAAGACGACGTTTGGCCATTGAGGGGCCAAGGACGAGTGGAGGTGGCAGAACCATGAGCGGTAACGGTGATATCGCCGCATTGATAAAGAAAAGCGCCCGACCCCTGGCCGGTGGTTTGATTGTCCCGGTACAGTTGATTGTTACAGCCCACCCAACGGGGATCTCCATTATCATATTGGGTCGTTCTTAAAACAGAACCTCCATTGGGGTAATCGCAAACCATCGGGCATGCTTCGCTAAGACCCAACCATGTGCAATTATTTAGGTGACCGCGATCATCGCGACTGTTGTCATTGCTATAGTAAGAAAATTTTACGGTGGTGCCATCGATGAAAGCCGGCTCCGTAAAGGACTGGGAAGAATTGGCAGACATATCCACTCCAGGTTCGACAGAATGAGTTGGATAGGAGTCGACCACCTCCAAGGGAAGAGCAGTACCATTATAACCAGCCCTTTGTGAAAAATGAGTGGCGGCATTGGTGACACTCACATCAAAACTGCCTACCGTGTATCCTCCTCCCACATCCACCGAAATATTTCTTGCGGGGTATCCCCCATATCCATCTTTACAAGTGGTGCAATTTCCAGTCTCCCATCCACCACCGCATTGGTATATCGGCTGTGTCACCGTATTCGTGCTGTAGATGGTGTAGGTCTCTGTTCCATAGGCGCTGATCTGATAGTTAAATGGAACCTCCACATACCCCGTTGCTTTGGCGCGCCAGAGAAAATCTGGATTCCCCGCAATCGAACGCAACTCACCATCATTGATGATATCTTCGCTGGCAGTTCCTTTTAAACTATCAAGGTTGGCCGTCACATTGGCGTCGAACAGTGGCTGTTCAAGGGAGACTGCAATATCCTGGATAACCCTCTCATCATTGCCCAAATCGATACCGGTTGCGGTCAAGCGAAGCACATAACTGCGACCTGCCGTGAGCAACAATCCATTATCAGCAGAGCCATCCCACAAAATTGTTTCCGACTTGCGAACCTGATCGGCCAGCAATGTTTTTTGCAGAACACCCCCCTCTTCCGGTTTGGCACTGAAAATTTGCACGGTGACTTTTGCCTCTTTATTGAGAGAAAATCCGATGGAGGCTTTTTCCGGTTCCAGATCACCAACAAATCCAAAAGGGTTGATATGATCCGGCGTGGCGGAAAAAGAGTCGATCGCCAGAATATCCCGGGAAGAAAATCCTCTCGCAACGTCGAATCCCAGTGATTCATCCACCGCCTGCCCCTTGCCATCAATAGCCGAAGCAGTGATGCGAATTTTATAATGACCCCCATCCACGTTGCGTCCCAATGTGTTGGTTCCGTTCCACGCAAAGGCGTAGGCATTGGGGGATTGTCGATTAAACGAATAACTCGAAACTGCCGAACTCACCGAACCACCGATCACCGGAAAAATATCGATGTGAATATTGGCTGTTTTATTTTCAAGGGTATAATTAATTTTTGTCGATGGTTCTTCGCGCGACACAAAAGAGGAACTCAAAGTGAGATTTTTTAAACCGGGCCCCTGATAGAGAGGGTTCAGCGGATTGCGCGGATCAAACAGATCCGTCGAGACCACAGTCGAATCGCCTGTTATCGGATTCTTGATCGTCACCACACGCGTATCAAAACTCAATTTTTCCGGATTATTGCCGGCCGAATCGACCACTTTAAGAAGAAGTGTGTAATCACCGTTTTGAGTGAGTGCCGAATTGCTGGCATCAAAAGTTCCCAATTCACCATGTTGCACAGGACGGCACGAGACATTGGAATTTGGAAATGGAGCATCATTCGGCTCATTCTGCGCATTATCAGGACACTGATGTCGCAATGGAACCGGCAATGGTGTCCAGCCAGAACCTTGCCGTCCCACCGATGCCACCTCTTCTGCACTCACATTCCAAACACCCGGACGGTAATATAATTTGTAGGATTTAAAATCGGCATCCAGATTGTTCTCACCAAAATTGGGATCCATGGCGACGCCACTGACGGTGATTTTGCCATAAATGGCAGACTCCGCTTTGGGAGATTCGATTTCAGCTTTCACGCCGTTGATGATGATCCCCGTATCAGAGCTGGTGACAAAGCCATCTTTGGATTGGGCCAACACTTTGACAATATAAGTGCCGGTGGCCAGCGGTGTGTCGTCTTTTGTTGTGGTGCTTCCTTTGGTGTCAATGCCGGAGAGTGTTTCCTGATGTTCCCCCTTGGCGCGGGACTGTTTTTCCAGAACGTGTGAAATAAAATGTCCGTGTGCCGAATAGAGATCGAGCGTAATCAGAGCATCTTCTGAAAGGCGGTAGTGAATCTGGGTTGTATCATTCACGCCATCGCCGTTGGGAGTGAACAATTTTGGAAAGGCAAAAATATCCGTAATGGCCACCGCCTCAACAAACTGAAACTCGGCTTTGGAATCATAATCGTGGACATTTTCTCCCAACAGCAGATGCGAATAACCACCCAACTTGTTGCGATAAATCGTGTAGAGATCCCAGCCGGTCGCCGAAGAAAAAAGGCCCTGATAAATGTCATTGGCGACCACGTCAGCATCGGGCAATGGCTGACGATACAACAAAGGCTCTTTCCAGCGGGCAACCAATGTGCCGTTGGTTTCAAAAGCCAGAATCTCCTGACGCTTGGTAAGAACGATCAACTCTGGAGAGCGATCCAGATCGATATCCTCTGCCACCGCCGGTGAGGCCAGTTCTCCACCATCCGGCGGGCGTACATTCAAAAGAAGTTTGCCGGTGCGATCGATGCCAGCCAGACGGTTTCCTTCGGTGACCACCACAATGTCGTCGTAGTTATCACCATCAATATCGACAAATGTAGCGGGTCCCAGAATTTTTTCTTCAAAAGGAAGTGGAACGACAACGGGATCGGCCTGACCCGGTTCGAAACGCAATAACCGTTTGCCCGCCACGATAAATAAATCCTCAAGTCCATTATTGTCGGAGTCCCCGACAGAAACAAAGGACGTTTCTCCATCAAAATTGGCATACCAGATACGGTGAAGATCATTGCGGTAAACGGAAACGCTGTCAGGTGCTGCTACAATGATATCCAGAAGAGAATCGTGATCGACATCCGCCAACCAGGGAGTATCGGTCAAACCATAAACAGGGAGATCAAATCGCCAGCGAGAGATCTCTTCTCCATTTTCTTTAAAAATGTGTAATCTGAAATTATTCGAATCTTTTGCTTTGGAAACAGCGATAATTTCTTTCTGTAAATCAAAGTCGATATCGACCAAACGCGGCTGAAAAACAAAAATACGGTTTTCGGCAGAAAGATCTTTGGGCCACCCGGCAATATTTTTTCCCTCTTTGTCCCATGCCTGTAGCTTTCCATCATTCGAAGAGGTAATCCGCAGGTGGCTATGTGCCAAAGGAGAAACGGCCACTAAAAATAGATATAAAAATGAGATGGAATAAAAGCGTCTCAATAAGGCCCCTTTGCGAATTTTTAAAAATAACTGGAAAGAGAGATGCAAAATGGGGACCAATAAAAAAAATGACATTTAAAACATGAAAAACACTTCTAAACTAACTTCTAATTATATGATTATTAACAATTTTTTATATTATTAGGGATTAATTATGCTCCTGAAAACGAAAGGGGAATTGTCAAATAATACGTCAAGATGAGGACATAATGTCCCAGCAACAGGACACATTTATTTTCCCTTCTTAACCACCCGTTTTTTCTTCGGCTCTGGGCGTTTTGGGGTTGGAAGATCTTTTTTCAACAACATATACAATGCCAGCAGATCGAGAACGTTTGTTGCTTCATTTTTTGTCATATGTCTCTCCTTTTGGGGCTTCTCTAAAGCAAGCATTGTGCCACCTTTGCACTCAAAGGGATGACCTCATCGTAAAGGAGAGAGATACGACATAACCATGCGATATTTAAAAATTAAATGTCGGAATTAAAAAGTGTCTGGCGAACCGTTTTAAGAATCCTTTTGATCAACTGTGTCACCTTCCAGACATTCTGTCTCACTCTTCACCCAAAATCGGGCTTGACCTTTATGGCGCATCGCATTTAAGAAGATACACATGGACGACAGAAAAGAGATCCTGCACCAACTGCGCAACGCACTCAATCCGATCCAGACTTTTCTGGATGTGATCAACACCAGCACAGAAGACACCCAATTCCAAAATTTTCACCAACTCTGCAAAGAGAGCTTCAACAAAGTTGAAAATCTTTTGAAAGAGTTGGAACAGCCTTAGCGATTTCTTTTTCTTCGGCAATATCCCAATATCGGCAAAGGAGCCAGGAGCATGAGCCAGGTGAGGATGGCCATGAGGGGTGAGACGGGCGCATTCAGGCGACACCCGCAACCGCCGCCGGCCATTCCAAAACCGGGTGGGATAATATAGCTGGGAACAATGGCCTGATTCGACCCGGAACCGATTGAACCGATTTCATCCGTATTCGCACCCACACCCATCGCTCTGCTGACATCTGCCGACCCTGGCAAACTTTCCTGGGCCACCAGAAATTCCGGTTGCATCGGAGACTCCCACGGAAGGTTGCGATAGATATCCAGTGTCACCGGTTTTCCCTGTGCTGTCAGATCGGCGACGCGCTTGGTCAGTTCCTGAAAAACCGTTTCCAAATTATATTGCCGATGTTCCACCGGCTTTCGGCTGGCGGGCGCGGGATAGGCTTTGAAATCCATCACGATCAACGTTTGCGGGTCGGACACGGAAAAATAAGTTCCTTCGGCGGTGAAATCATCGCTTTCATTGAGGGCCTTGATCACCATATTCCCGTTGAGATTATAACGGCGCACGCCCACCTGAACCCCTTCGCTCGGCAACACCACTTCCTGATTCACTCCCGGCAGAAAGGCGCTTACATTCGGAGCCAGGGAGATGGATGCTGACAAAACGCTGGGCGCATCTAACGGTGCCAAACGCAGAGGACTCCCCGGGACTACAGCGGCAACCGTCGGCCGTCTCTCATATTTCATCGGAGGGAGACCGGAGAGTTGCCACACACCAAACGGCGCCGTCGTCTCTGACGAAGTTGTGGCTTGAACCCCTGTCGCCTTGGCAACATTTGCCAGCGCGCCTCCGGTGAAAGCACATTCAAAATGTTTCAATCCCCCTTCGCCGCCGACAAACAAATCATAATCCTTGATGCCGGTGATGCTGGCCGCACGATCATTGGCAGCAATGATCATTTTTCTTTCCCCCTCAAACAGGGCGGCGGTTCTTGGATCTTCTCTGCCCACTTTGGAAATGCAAAACTGTTGAAGATTCTCTGCCGGTGATGGTTTTGACGGTGTGTCCTCCGGACCAGGATTCACGACCACGACTTTCGGCACAACCACCGTCAACTCGGAACCATTCTCATCGCGTCCCATGTAATCACACGGATTCGGACCGGGAAAGGTGTTGGGCGGCATGCCGCAACGATTTCTCTCCACACCCGATCCGATCGGCTGATCGCGAATGATGAGTTCACTCCCTGCGGGAAGCCAGGTATTCGGACCGGAATAAAAAAACTCCCCGACATTGCTTGCGGGAACATCACTTTGCGCCGTTCTCAAATCTGATCTGACGGCAATCGTGCGCGGCATGGGATCATAAACCATATCGGGTAGCTGACGCATCGGCTGTAACAGCGAGACAGCCGGATCGAGAGGAGACCGATCAAACCGATTGGGAACATCGTCGTTATCGCAATCGTCTCTGACACCATTGTCGTTGTCGCAGTCGCAAGCATCCCCCGAACCATCGCGATCGGTATCGGTCTGATCGGGGTTGATCACATACACGCAATCATCCCACGGATCTGGAATCGAATCATGATCTGTATCGGGCACATTATGAGCCCCGCGCGTTTCGCAGGCTTTGATCAGATCGTTTCCTAGAAGCCGGTCGTTTATATCCAAAACAGGATGGTTCACTCCACTGGCATCTCTGAAACCAAAGATGCAATTCGGTTCGCAAAGATTGAGTTTGTCCGAATTATAACTCCAATATCCAAAATAAAGATCGATCTGGTCGG
>JAUSII010000072.1 GCA_030648035.1 Deltaproteobacteria bacterium
AAGAGGAAAATAACAGCTTATGAGCAAAATTGTTAAACATGCAGATTTGGAAAAGAAGATGGGTTTGGGAGGCCAGGTGGCCCCGCGCTCGGTGTCGTCGATGGCGACCCCGCTGGGAATGCGCAATGGTGTGATCAGCAAGGCAGAACTCTCTTCGCAGGACAAGGCCGTGCAAATTTTGACCGACGCCCAGCAAGAGGCGACAAAAATAAGGCAGGAGGCGGAGCATCTTTTGTCGCAGGTCAAAGAAGAGACCGAAAAAGCCAAAGCAAAAGGTTACGAAGAGGGCAGAGCGGAGGGGATGGGAGAACTGACCGCCGAAGTTTTGAAAGCCAGAAAATTGAAAGAGGAATTTTTTGCAACAGCAGAGCCTGACATCATCAAACTGGTTTTATCGATTGCCGAAAAAGTGCTCGGCAAATTGGTGGAAGAACACAAAGAGACGGTGCTGGCCATTGTGCGACAGGCCCTTGAGAAAACTCTGGGAGACCGCATCACCATCAGAATCAATCCGGAAGATTTGAAACGCCTTCGTGCAGAGGATCTGCAATTCAAAGATTTGCTCGACCGCACCCGCCAGCTTCATTTTAAGGAAGACGAAGCGATTCAAAAAGGGGGCTGTATTGTCGAAACAGAAATCGGCACGATCGATGCCCAGTTGGAAACGCAGTTGAAGGCGATCAGAAAGGCGTTGGGAGTTTAAAATGAATTCGCCGGTTATCGATTTTTCAAAATATCACCACAATCTTTCCGCGGTGTCGACCTACAACATCAAGGGGAAGGTGACCGAGTTGACCGGATTGGTTGTCCGCGCGGTTGTCCCTGGCGTGCGCATGGGAGAGCTCTGCTTTATCGAGCCGCATCATTCCAAACAGGCGATCAAGGCCGAGGTGGTGGGGTTCAAAGATCAGGAAGTATTGCTCATGCCGCTTGGAAATCTGGAAGGGATTGGTCTTGGCAACAACGTTATTCCGACCGGTCGCTCTTTGACCGTGCGTGTGGGAGATAATCTTTTGGGAAGAGTTCTGGATGGATTGGGTGATCCGCTGGATGAAGCGACCCTGGGGCCGTTGTATTGCGAGGAGGAATATCCGGTCCATGCAAATCCTCCGGAAGCCTTGACGCGCGAGCGCGTGAGCGAACCGATCTCTCTGGGAATAAAATCAATCGATTCCATTTTAACGGTTGGAAGAGGACAGCGTGTCGGCATTTTTTCAGCCGCGGGTGTCGGCAAATCGACTCTCATCGGCATGATTGCCAGAAATTCCCAGGCACAGATCAACGTCATCTGTCTGGTGGGAGAACGTGGTCGCGAAGTGCGCGACTTTCTTGAGGGGGATCTGGGCACAGAGGGATTGAAGCGTTCCGTGGTTATTGTTTCCACCTCTGATCAACCTTCGCTGGTCCGACTCAAAGCCGCTTATGTGGCCACCGCCATCGCCGAATATTTCAGGGATCAGGGAAAAGAGGTGGTGCTGATGATGGATTCCGTCACCCGTTTTGCCAGAGCCCTGCGCGAAGTCGGCTTGGCCGTCGGTGAACCACCGGCCAGACAGGGTTTTACACCGTCTGTTTTTTCAACCTTGCCAAAACTTCTGGAGCGTTCCGGAAATTCCGACAAAGGTTCCATCACCGCTTTCTACACCGTGCTGGTGGAGGGCGATGATATGACCGAGCCGGTGGCCGACGAAGTCCGCTCCATTCTGGACGGGCACATTGTTTTGTCCAGGGATCTGGCCGCCAGAGGGCACTATCCGGCCATCGATGTTTCGCAAAGTATCAGCCGTGTGATGGATAACATTGTTGATACTGAACATAAAATGTCGGCCAGAAAACTGCGCGAGGTGGTGGCCCATTATGAAAAAGAGCGGGATCTGATTCTGATCGGCGCTTATGAGTCGGGCTCCGACCCGAAGGTCGATTACGCCATCGAAAAAATTGAAGAGGTGAACACTTTTTTGAAACAGGATTCACAGGAAAAAGTCGATCTGGATGAGAGTATGGTGCAATTGAAGGAGATGTTCGAATGATGAAAACCCGCTACCGGCTTGAGGCGATGCTCCGCATCAAACTTCGCGACAAGAAGCGGGCCGAGATTCTGCTCGCTAAAGCGATCACTTTTTTTAATGAGGCAAAGAAAAAATTGGAAGAATTGAAAGAAGAGAAAAAAAAGATTTGTCTGGAACAAAAAGAATCCAGAAAAAAAATGGATGTGGAGATGAACGCCGGTGGCAAAGTGGGAAAGGGCTGTTTCCATGTGAACTACCTGCGCAAACTTAAAGAGGATGAAGCGGCGAAAGAAGAGGAGATCAAGGAACAGGAAGGGGTGATCGAAGAGGCCAAAGAAAAAGTGGCCAAGGCAAGAAGGGCCTATATCGACGCCGCCAAGCAGATGCAGATCATGGACAAACACAAAGAACTCTGGACCAGAAAAATAAAGAAGGAGATTTCGAGACGCGAAGAAAAAGAGATGGATGAATTGGGACAGACCATTCACGGCATCAAGAGATGGCGGGGAGAAAAATCGGTATTTGAAGGATAAAATATTATGGTGGATGAAGCTTCCAAATATGTTGAGCGACGCACGATGGACCGTGCCGACCAGTTGCGCGAGGCCGATAAACCAAAACCGCCGCGCAAAGAGGGGAAGAGCACCTTCGATGAGATGCTGGAACAGAGCAAACAGCTTCAGCAGGGAGCGGTGAATACCAAAACACAATCCAAAACGACCACCCAACAGGCGATTCAGGAAATGGAGAAGAGGCAGGAGCGGAGCCGTGATCAGTCCAAAGACCGCGACAAAGAAGACGAACACAAACAGGACTCGCGCGATGGAAAAAGTCAGACCGGCGTTGTCACCAGAAAGGTGATCGGCAAAACCGGTTCGGACAAACAGGATGGGGGATCGGGTGGACATAGTTTTGAAGGTGGAGGTTCCGGTTCGCAAAAGGGAGAACGCTTTCTGACCAAAGGAAAAAAAGTGGGTGAGATGAATCTTCAGGGAACGCACAAACCTTTTGGAAAACAATTTCAGTTACAGCTGGCCAAATCCGAAACACAGCTTCCCAAAACTCTTCCACAAGAGGTGATGAATCAACTGGTCCGTTACGTTCGGATCGGTTTGAGTCGTGAGGGGATGAAAGAGCTGGAACTCCAACTGCATGAAAAAGTTTTCAAAGGGTTGCGTTTGCGCTTGAGTGCGAACCATGGTAGGGTCAAAATACATTTTTTGGCGGCAAATCAGGAAGTTAGGGAACTGTTTCAAAGAGAGTCCGCAAATATTGAACAACAGCTGGTCAGCAAGGGAATAGCCGTAGAGGAAATTCGGGTCACATAATAATGGCGCCCATAAAACCCTTTCGTTTTCATTTGGCCAAAGTCTCCAAAGCCCACAACAAACTTGTGGAGGAACTTCTCGAATTTTTGCCCTCCGTCGGTGTGAAAGATGCCTTTCACCTGGCCATTCGCAAGGCGCTCCAACAATATTTATCCGACATTCGCTACTATCTGGCCGCCATCGAGCCAAAAAGCTTTCACGATTTTTATTCCAACCTTCCCAATCCCGCTTCTGTTGCCGTGCTGGGAATGGAACCTTTCAAGGAAAAAGCCTTTGTCGAGATCGATCCGGCTTTGAGCAATGTGATTATCGCGAAACTTCTTGGGGGCAAAGGGGATGATCTGCAGGAATTGAGACCGATGACTGAAACCGAACAGGGGGTCGTCGAATTTCTGATTCTCAAACTGTTGTCGCAGATTCATAAATTGTGTGGCGACAAGGCCAAACTCCATTTTCGTCTGGAGCAGATGATTCTGGAACCGGCGCGATTGCGCATGAGTTATAAAGACGATTTTCCGATGGTTTGTCTTAAAGTGCATGTGGCCCTGCTTAATGTTTCGGGTTTTGTGAATATTTTTCTTCCGCACCCGTGGGTGCTGGAGGGGTTTTTAAAAGACATCCCCGGGGGAAGAAAGACGCTGGTGCAAAAAGAACTGCGGGAGAACATGAAAAGCTATGGTCATCTTCCGGTGGAATTGTGGAGTTCTCTTGGCGATGTCTCGGTGGTATGGAGCGATTTGAAAAATTTGGAAGCCGGAGATGTTGTTCTGTTTGACGAGACAAACATTTCCAAAAGAAAAGGGGAATGGATGGGAGAAGTGGAGTTGCATGTCGGCAAAGGAGAATCAGGCGGGTTCACCGCGTTGTGGGAAGGTTTCAAAGAGGGTGGACTGTGCCGTCTAACTGGAATGTTACGGGGAGGAAAGATCCATGGTTAAGAAAAAAGAGACATTTGAAGAAGATAAAACAGAAAGTGGTTTGAGCATGGATGATTTGAACGTCGAGCTTGATCTCGAGGCAAAGCCTGCCGTCACTCCCAAAACTTCTTCCGGCGAATCGGAGGATGTGATGGATGAAGCGGTGGCCATGTCCGATGATGTTCCGGTCAGACTGGTGGCGGTGCTGGGGCGCAAAAAAATTGTGCTCAAAGATCTGCTCCGTTTGAAGGTGGGGCAGGCGATCGATTTTGAAAGACCCCCCAACGAATTTGTCGATCTGGTTGCCAATGGCAAGCTGGTCGCCAGGGGAGAGTTGGTCGAGATTGACGGCAAGTTGGGCGTGCGCATTATCAAAATGTTGAAATAAAATAATATGGATTTTACCTGGCTCTTTATTCAGATGCTGATTGTGCTCGTGGTGGTGTGCGTCGGCGCGGTGGTGGTTTTGCGCTATGTTCTGCCCAAAATGTCGTGGGCCAAAAAATGGCAGAAGAGCGGACACTTTGAATTGATCGACCGTTTCGGTCTCGATAACAAAAGAACTTTATATCTGGTGCGTGTCGGCAAAAAATATCTGGTTGTCGGCGGGGGGGAGCAGTCTTTAAACTTGTTGGCAGAATTGCCCCACGCCGAGGTGGAGATTCAACAAAAATGAAAACACGGAACCGATGGATTTTTCTGGCAACGATGATGCTGGTGACTGTCATGGCATCGCCGCTGTATGCGCAAGCCCAAGCCGCCAAGGGGACCGGTGTTTCCAAACCGCTGGTGTTGTTGCTGGTGCTGGCGGCGCTTTCCATGATCCCGTTTATTCTGATGATGGCCACCTCGTTTGTGAAAATGGCGGTGGTCCTCTCTCTGGTGCGCAACGCTCTCGGCACACAACAGGTTCCCCCGAATGTGGTTGTCACTGGGTTGGCTCTCATCCTCACCATTTATGTGATGGCTCCGGTGGGGCTCCAGATTTACAAGGTGGCGGGCGATGTCATCAATCAGGGAACCAACCAGCCCCTCATGTCGCAAGCCTCTGTGGAATTGCTGACCAAGGCGGCCAGTTTGGGAAAAGAGCCGGTCCGCAATTTTCTGCTCAAACATGCGCACGAACAGGAGCGGAAACTTTTCTATAGTCTCTCGCTTGAAATGCGCATGAAAGACAACGTCTCCGAAGATGTTTCCGACAACGATTTTCTCAACATCATTCCGGCTTTTGTGGTGAGCGAATTAACGGAGGCTTTTCAGATCGGTTTTATCCTTTTCCTGCCGTTTCTCGTGATCGATCTGGTGGTGGCCAATATTCTTTTGTCACTGGGTATGTTTCAGATTTCGCCTGTGACTCTTTCTCTTCCGTTTAAATTATTGCTCTTCGTGATGCTCGACGGGTGGCACCTGATCGTAAAAGGTCTGGTGCAGGGATATATTTAATGGATTATTTCATCAGCATAGCCAAGCAGGCCCTGTTTCTGGCGCTCATCATGACGGCACCGCCGGTGCTGGTCGCCATGATCGTGGGTCTTGTCATCAGTATTGTGCAGGCGACCACGCAGATTCAGGAACAGACCCTCACTTTTGTGCCCAAACTGGTTGCGGTGGTTTTCACCATTATTCTCACGGCCGAATTGTTGACCGGCCAGTTGCTCTCTTATTCCCACTGGCTGTTCGATAATTTCGCGCAATATGTGAAGTGACATGGAAGAATATCTTCAAAAGCTCCACATCAATATCAACTTTCCCTTCGTGTTGATTCTGGCGGCGCTCATCTGGGCCCGGGTTTTGAGCGCCATCGTGGTGATTCCTTTTTTGTTCGGCAAACCTGTTCCCCGTTCGGTTCGGATGGGAGCCTCCATTGTGCTGACCACTTTCCTTTATCCGATTGTCGCCGCACAAACGCTGGCGCCGACCGAGATCGACTATCTCCTGCTCTTTGCCCTTTTCTTTAAGGAAATTTTGATCGGCTTGAGCATCGGCTTTGCCGCGGCGATGATGTTTTACGGTTTTGAGGCGGCAGGCTCCATGATCGACAACCAGCGCGGTGTTTCACTGGCGCGCATTTTGATTCCGGAGCTGGGTGAGCAGAGTTCCATCACCGGTAATTTTCTTTTTCAATTGTTCGTGGTGATTTTTTTGACTCTGGGCGGGCACCTGTTTTTCTTGAGGGCTTTTTTCTTGAGCTTTCAGTCTCTGCCTCTTTTTCTGTTTCCACAAAGTGTGGAGGGGTTGATGCCGGTCCTCGATTTTTTCATGCAAATGTCGGGGACCATTCTTTTTGTCGCGATCCAGATTGCGGCGCCGGTGATTATCGCCGTCTTGGTGACCGATATTATTCTGGGTGTGACCAATCGTTTTGCCCCGCAGATCAACGTTTGGGAGCTGGGATTTAATCTGCGCGGTTATGTCGGCATTCTTCTTCTTTTCTTGTCACTCCATTTTGTCGTCCAGCAAATGAAACATTACACCGCCAAAACCAGAGACAACGTGACCGTGACGATCGAATTGTTGAAAGAAAGACCTCCGCCATCGCCCGAACCCGCCGAAACAATTTCACCCCAAGAATTGGAACAGACACATCCTGTATTGCAATAAACAGACACCGACAAAATCTGGAA
>JAUSII010000006.1 GCA_030648035.1 Deltaproteobacteria bacterium
TTGAGGGGGACTGTTTGATGCAGATCCGGTGGTTTGATGCGGCAACGCAAGTGACATTACGGACTACGGACCTGCCTGCCGGCAGGCAAGGCCAAAAGCAAATCACGTTGATTCCTGCGGGGGAGATTGTGTTTAGTGAAGAATTGATTGCACACGCGCTCAAAAAGATCAAAAAATGGGGGAATGAGTTGGAGCTGCCTGCTACACTCCGACGGGAAGTTGCCGAGAAAATTGAAAATAAAAATGGTTTTTCCGGCATCGAAACTTTTCTTCCCGCCTTTTATGAAAATTCGGCCAGTCTGTTTGATTATCTTGAAAAAGAAACAATCCTGTTTTTTCCCGAGCCCGATACTCTAAAACAAGAGACCTTCACCCTGACCCGAGAGATCACAGAGCTTCACAAAGAGACCACTAGCCCGGAACGATTGATCCCCCCGCAAAGCGTTCTGTACTCCTATGAAACACTCGAAGAAAAAATGGAATCTTACCCCTCTCTTCCGGCGGTGAAAGTTCATTTGGAAGAGGCCTCTCAATTAAAATCGAAATGGAGCATCAAACAATTTCAAGAATGGCGTGACGCCCGTTTGAAAATTCGATTGGTCTGCCACACGCCGATTCAGGCGGAGCGTTTGCAGGATCTTTTGCGAAACGAAGGAATTCAAACCGCCGTTGAAGTGGGTCTTCTTTCCAACGGTTTTGGTTGGATGGAAGAGGGATTGATTATTTTGACCGAAGAAGAAATTTTCGGCCACAAAACGATGCGTCGGACAAAGTCTGCCAAGACCGGCGTGGCCTTTTCCTCTTTTGCGGAACTTGAAATAGGCGACTACCTGGTCCACGAAGAACAGGGGATCAACCGGTATGAAGGTTTGGTTCACATGAAGATTCAAGGTGTCGCCGGCGATTTTTTAAAATTGGAATTCATGGGTGGAGACCGATTGTATCTCCCGATCTATCGCCTCAATGCGGTGCAAAAATATGTTTCCTCCTTCACGCAATCGGTTGTTTTGGATCGCTTGGGGGGTATCCGCTGGCGGCGGATCAAGAAAAAAGCAGGGGAACAGGTCTATAAAATTGCGCAGGAGCTTCTTAAAATTCACGCGCAGCGCGAATTACACTTGGGGACCAGCTATCCTCCCCCCGATGCGTTGGATGAGGAGTTCGCCTCCCACTTTCCTTTTGATGAAACCGTCGATCAGGCGAAAGCAATTGAGGAGGTGTTGGAAGATATGCAGCATGTCAAGCCGATGGATCGCCTCATTTGCGGAGATGTCGGCTATGGCAAAACAGAGGTGGCGATGCGGGCTGCTTTCAAGGCGGTGGGGAGCGGTAAGCAGGTTGCCGTGTTGGTTCCCACCACCATTTTGGCGCTACAACATTTCGAAACATTTCAGGAGCGCTTTTCTAAGCTTGCGATCTCTGTAGACATGCTCTCCCGGTTTCGTTCCGCGGCGGAGCAGAAAAAAACGATTGCCAAACTGGCTGAAGGGAAGCTCGACATTGTGATCGGCACGCACCGCCTTTTTGCGAAGGATATCCGCTTCAAACAGTTGGGGTTACTCATCATCGATGAAGAACACCGCTTCGGGGTCAAACATAAAGAAAAAATAAAAAAAATACGTCCCACGGTCGATGTGCTCACCCTGTCGGCAACGCCGATTCCCAGAACGCTTCACATGTCTCTCATCGGACTGAGAGATTTAAGCCTCATCCACACGCCGCCGGTAGATCGTTTGGCCATACGCACTTTTGTCGCCAAATGGGATGATGCCGTGATTCGTAACGCCATCGATCAGGAACTCTCGCGCGGCGGCCAGGTCTTTTTTGTCCACAATCGGGTCTCCACCATCGAGTCGATTCACAAACGTCTGTTGGATCTGTTTCCCAAAATCAAAATATCGGTCGCGCACGGGCAGATGGATGAAGAAGAGCTGGAAAAAGTGATGATCGATTTTCTGCACCAACGAACGCAGATTCTTTTAACAACCACCATCATCGAATCGGGAATCGACGTTCCCAATGCCAACACGATTGTCATCAATCGCGCAGATAATTTTGGGTTGGCGCAGCTCTACCAGTTGCGCGGGCGTGTGGGGCGCTCGGATCGCCAGGCTTATTGTTATCTTCTCGTTCCGGATGAGGAGATGGTTACAAAAGAGGCGAGGCAACGGTTGGAGGCCCTGACCCGCCAACCCTCATTGGGAGCCGGTTTTCAGATTGCGGAACATGATTTGGAAATTCGCGGCGCTGGTAATCTGGTCGGCACTTCTCAATCGGGTTTCATCGACGAGATCGGTTATGAACTCTATACCCAATTGTTGGCCCAAACCATCCGACGCCTAAGGGGAGAAAAAATCGAAGAGGCCATCGATACCGAAATCCATCTGCAGGTTGCCGCCTTTATTCCGGAAACCTATGTGGCAGATACCTCTCTCAGAATGGAATTGTACAAGCGTCTTTCCCATTTGTCTCAAGCAGAAGAGATTTTGAGTTTTCAACAGGAACTTCAAGATCGTTTTGGTGAGATTCCTCCGGAGACCCAAAATCTTTTGGAGGTGGTTGGCATTCGACAACTGGCCATGCAGCTGCGTCTCCGCTCGCTTCAGTTTGACGGCAGCCGGTTTGTGTTTGTCTGGGATCCTTCAACGAAGGTGAGCCCGCAAATGTTGATC
>JAUSII010000085.1 GCA_030648035.1 Deltaproteobacteria bacterium
ATCCAACTTGTCCCGACAACGTCGGGATTGAGCTACAGGCGCAAATCTCGATCACTCTTGCCTCAATGTAACGAAAACTTCTGAACTTTTCAAAGCTCGTTCAAGTATCCTTCTCATCTGTCCAAGAACCTCCCGCGTCAATTTCCGCTGGAGATTGGAGATTTCTTTTGATACACTTCTCCATGAAATACATTTGGAAACCGCGAAGAATACTCAGGACTATTCTATGAGACACTTACTTGTTCGGGGATTTGCGATACTTGCTTTGGTGCACGCCAGTGTGGGTCTCCAGGCTCAGCCGAAATTGAGGATCGCGGTTATTCCCATGGGAACAACACATGTTTATTGGAAATCTGTGGAGGCCGGTGCGAAGTCGGCAGGAAAAGAGTTCGGGGTAGAGATTATTTGGAAAGGGCCAATCAAGGAGAACGACAGGGCGCAACAGATCTCGATCGTCGAACAGTTCATTAACGAGGGTGTCTCCGGGATTGCCCTCGCGCCGTTAGATCACGCAGCCCTTGCGCGTCCGGTGAGCTCGGCAAGGCAGAAACAAATTCCGGTTGTCATCTTCGACAGTCCTCTCGATGGGGAGGCGGGAAAAGATTTTGTAAGTTTTGTCGGTACCAATAACAAACAAGGAGGGACGGTTGGGGGGATGCACCTTTCAAAATTACTTGAGGGCAAAGGCAAAGTGGTCCTGCTCCGCAATGCCGTGGGAGCGGCCAGTTCAATGGCAAGAGAAGATGGCTTTCTGGAAGCGATGGCCCGCGCGTCGGGAATCGTCGTTACTGTGAACAACCGTTATGCGGGAGCAACGGCGGGAGAAGCAAAAACGGCGAGCATGAACTTACTTGACAAACTAAAACAAGCGGACGGTATTTTTTGTCCCAATGAATCCACAACCTTTGGGATGCTCCTTGCCCTGCGGCAGAGCAATCTGGCGGGGAAGAAGAGGTTTGTCGGGTTCGATACTTCCCCTCCGCTTGTGGAAGCATTGAAAAACGGTGAGATTGATGCACTCGTAGCGCAGGACCCGACGCGGATTGGGTTTGAAGCTGTAAAAACCCTCGTCGGCTCTATCAAGGCAGAGAAGGTAAGCAAGAGAATCGATACAGGAGTTGAGCTTATAACACGGGAGAATTTGAACGATCCAAAAATCAAAGCCCTCCTCGGCACACCCTGAAAAGCCTCAAGTCTTGTTATGATGAAGCAACTGGCTCCATATCTTGAGATGCGAGACATTCGCAAGTCCTTCGGGGCGACACGAGCTCTTGACGGTGTCGACTTGAGCGTTTTTGCTGGAGAGGTTCTCGCCCTCGTGGGAGAAAATGGGGCGGGGAAAAGCACGCTCATGAAAATCCTCTCAGGTGTCCTGCATCCCGATGCCGGAGGCATGATGCTCGACGGCAAGCCCTATACTCCCCGCAATCCCCACGACGCCCGGTTGGCCGGCGTTGCCATGGTCTATCAGGAGCTTTCACTCGCACCCCATTTATCCGTGACCGAGAACATTATGCTCGGCATGGAGCCTGCCAACTTCGGTGTGGTGAACAGGTCAGAAGCCCGGCGGCTTGCGTTGGATGCCCTAGCTCAACTGGGACATTCGGATATCCCTCCCAATGTTCCCGTCGGCCGGCTCTCCGTTGCCGAACGACAGATTGTCGAAATCGGAAGAGCCCTCGCGATTGGATGTCGCGTGCTTGTGCTCGATGAGCCCACGAGCAGCCTCGCTGCTGCCGATATCGAACGTCTCTTTGTCCTTGTTCGCCGGCTTCGCAGTCAGCGAAAGGCAATCATCTATATTTCTCACTTTCTGGAAGAGGTGAAAGAGATCTCGGATCGATTCCTGGTTCTTCGGGACGGCAAGAGCGTCGGTGAGGGAAAAACGAAGTCAACTCCTCTAAAGCGTGTTGTTACACTCATGGTCGGACGAGAAGTAACGGATTTCTATCCGAGATCGCGAAGAAAACCCGGAGAAGTGATTCTCGGTGTCAATGACTTGACCGGGCTGATAAAGCCCATCGCAGCCTCCTTCGACCTGCGTCGGGGTGAGGTGCTGGGCATTGCCGGACTCATGGGCGCGGGCAGGTCAGAACTCCTTCGCACGATATTTGGTCTGGAGCCCATTCGCCGCGGTGAAATCAAGCTCGGAATGTATTCTGGGCCCGCTTCACCGTCGCATCGCTGGACGCAAGGAATGGGGATGGTGAGTGAGGATCGCAAAAACGAAGGATTGGCGATGGGGCTGTCCGTTGCGGACAACGTTACGCTTTCCCGGCTGACTGGATTCGGCCCCGCCGGTATGGTTTTTCCGCGACGTCAGAATCAGTCGGCGAGCACGTGGATTGATAAATTACAAATCAAATGTCAGGGTCCCCGCCAACCCGTGATCCATCTGTCGGGAGGCAACCAGCAAAAAGTTGCCATTGCTCGTTTGCTCCATCATGATGTCGATGTGTTTCTGCTGGATGAGCCGACGAAGGGAATCGACGTTGGGTCAAAAGTCGAGATTTATCGACTGATCGATGAATTAGCCAAACGTGGGAAATCGGTACTGTTTGTCAGCAGTTACGTGCCTGAGTTGCTCGGCGTCTGTGACCGTGTGGCGGTGATGAGCCGCGGCCATTTGCACCGTGCGCGTCCCGCCAAATCCTTCGATGAACGCAAAGCTATGATGGAGGCAACGGGAGCGGTATGAAAGACTGGGGCAGAAAAGTCGGCCCGTTAACAGGCCTGGTTATCGTTTTTACGCTTTTCTCTTTGTTGCGGCCGGCCAGCTTTCCGACGGCTGGCAACATAGAATTGATGCTGCTTCAGACCGCTGTTGTCGGAACCGGTGCACTGGGCATGACGATCGTCATCGTCAGCGGGGGCATCGACCTTTCCGTTGGCTCCATGGTTGCGCTCAGCACGGTGACCATCGCACTCTTGTTAAACAGCGGGGTGTCACCTATTGCGGCGGCCGTCGGCGGAGTAGCTGCCGGAGCCTTTTGCGGCTCCTTGATTGGCTTCCTTGTTACTCGACTTCGTCTTGCTCCGTTCATAGCTACGCTGGCGATGTGGGGCGCGTTGCGGGGTGCGGCCAAAGGACTCGCCAATGAACAGGTCATCGTCGCGCCGAGTACCTGGCTGAACAATCTTCTCAACGTGCTGACGGATGACCAGAAATGGATGATCGTGCCGCCGGGCGTATGGCTCATGTTAATTCTTGCCTGCATCGTGGGAGCATTTCTGAATTACACGCGGTTGGGCAGGCACATCGTTGCTGTCGGGTCGAATGAACAGACTGCCAGGCTCTGCGGTATTTCAGTTGAACGAACAAAGCTTATGGTGTATACGCTTGGATCCGGCTTTGCCGCGCTGGCTGGCGTTTTACAGTTCTCGTATCTGACCGTCGGCGATCCGACAACGGGTACGGGAATGGAACTGGACATTATTGCTGCGGTTGTCATAGGCGGGGCGAGCCTCGCCGGAGGTGAAGGGAGAGTTCTGGGAAGCCTTGTGGGAGCTTTGATCATGACCGTCGTTGCAAACGGTAGCACGAAAATGGAGCTGCCAAATTGGGTGCAGGAAATTGTGACGGGAGGCATTATCATTGCCGCTGTTGCTCTTGATCGGTATAGACACCGGAGAATGGAGTAACGGAGCGGGAGGGATTCAGAGAAAGTCGAGCACGGGTAATTCATCCCGCCTATTTTCACTCCTCGACTTGTAGCCCTAACGGGAATCCCTGTCCGCCGGCTTTTTGGCGGAGAACCCGTATTTGATCTGTTCCCGCTTTCGCTTCAGCGGGATTCTCAAAACGACAAGAAGTTCGCTTCGTCCTGTCGGACTCGCTAACTTCTGTCGTTTTGGAAGTAGCCCTAACGGGAATCGAACCCGTATTTCAGCCTTGAGAGGGCCGCGTCCTAACCGTTAGACGATGGAGACAGAGTGCTAATTTAGTGGAGGGGTTTCTTTAGTTTTTTACGTCTTTAAATGCAATCCCATTTTTGGTAACAACCTTTTATGCGTTATTTGGGGACACATGTTTCTACCGTGGGTGGTGTGGGGCAGGGGCCTCTGCGTGCGCGTGAAATTCCGGTCAACACGATCCAGCTTTTTGCCAAGAATAATAATCAGTGGCTTTCAAAAAATCCCCTGCTTCCGGCAGAAATTGAGACATTCAAACGCAACAGAAAAGAATGCGGCGTTGCAATTGCCTTTTCTCACGCCGGTTATCTGATTAATCTTGCCTCTCCCGATCCAAAAAATCACGGTCTCTCTCTTGAATCGCTGGCACAGGAGCTGGAGCGGGCCGAGCTTCTGGAGCTGGATTTTGTCGTCTTGCACCCGGGCGCGCATGTGGGGAGCGGCATGACATTGGGCATTCACAAAATATCGGAGAGTCTCAATAAAACTTTTGATGCTTTTCCAAAAGGAAAAACACAATTGCTTCTGGAAACAACCGCCGGACAGGGGACTTCTGTAGGCCACACCTTCGAACAACTGGCCGCGATTTTTGACAAGGTGAAGGATAAAAAACGGATCGGCATTTGCTTGGACACCTGTCATGTTTTTGCGGGGGGTTATGATATCCGCACAGCCGAGGGTTATGAAAAAATGTGGCAGGAGTTTGACCAGGTACTGGGGTTGAAAAAATTAAAGGCGATTCATCTGAATGATTCCAAAACCGATTTTGCCTCGCATGTCGACCGCCACGATCATATCGGCCAGGGCAAATTGGGCGACCTGCCTTTTCAAATGCTGATGCAGGATTCTCGTTTTGAAAAAACACCAATGGTTTTGGAAACGCCGAAGCACGACGATTTTGTGAAGTGGGACCGGATAAATTTAAAAAAACTCATGCAGTGGACGAAGGCATAAACCGGACATCTTCTTCGGGAAAACTCCAACAATAATATCCCTGACCGTTGTCAAAATCGACCATCCAGAGACCTCGCGGTTCGCAACCGAGCTTCTGAATTTTTTGCGACCAGCGATCAACTATCAACGAGAGTTCGTGTTCATAATAGGGGCGCTGTGACGGATCGGGATCAAACTCTTCGATTCTTTTTTTGAGCTGTTCCACCAGATTCACCGCTTCCATTG
Organism: Deltaproteobacteria bacterium; assembly: GCA_030648035.1. Taxonomy (GTDB): domain Bacteria; phylum UBA10199; class UBA10199; order SPLOWO2-01-44-7; family SPLOWO2-01-44-7; genus JAUSII01. The sequence continues at coordinate 5,092 of JAUSII010000085.1, forward strand.
TGACTCTCTTGACAAGGGGGAGCAGATGCCTGGCCTCTTCCAGCGTGAAGATCTTGTCGCGCTTGATTTGAAAAACTTCTGCCATATGTCTGAAGTATAGCAGAGTGTCTTCATTTTGCGACAGATTGTTTGTTGATGTGGCAAATAAATTTGTTGTTCCGTGGATTGCTTCACTTCGTTCGCAATGACACTTGGTATGCCGTTTGCATAAGCGGATCGGCACTATGCAACTTCCATACCGCTTTGGTCGTTATTGTCTGACCGGCAAAATCGCACAAGGGGGGATGGCCGAAATATTCAGGGCGAAATATTCCGGCGAGAGCGGATTTTCAAAAGAAGTTGTGATCAAACGGCTGTTGCCCATCTGGTCTGATAATCCCGATTTCGTCCGCATGTTGGTTGATGAGGCCAAGGCGCTGGTTCATCTGTCGCATCCCAATATTGTGCAGGTGTTTGAACTCGGCCGCGACCAGAAAACGTTCTACATTTCGATGGAATTTGTCGACGGTATTGATCTGCGACAATTTTTTTTGCATGTCACCCAAAATAATCTGGAGCTTCCGTTGTCGCTGGTCCTTTTTATCATCACCGAAATCTTGAAAGCCCTCGACTATGCGCATCAGAAAAAAAACGCGGAGGGCAATCCGCTTCAAATTATTCATCGTGATATTTCTCCGCAGAATATTCTCCTCTCTTTTGAGGGGCAGGTGAAGGTGGCTGATTTTGGAATCGCCAAGGGGACGCACCGCTCCCATGAAACGACACAGGCGTATGTGAAGGGAAAATACGCCTACATGTCGCCCGAGCAGGCGCGCGGGGAAAAGGTGGGGGTCGAGACCGATCTTTATGCCGTGGGCATTCTGCTTTATGAGTTGCTCGAGAAAAAAAGACTCTTCGATGGTGTCAACGATCTGGCAACGCTGGAGCAGGTGCGCGAGGCGAGGCTCCCCAATAATGCCCTGCAAAAATGGCCCGCGCCTTTGAAGGTGATTGTTTTAAAATCCCTGCAAAAAGAATCGCGCTATCGCTATGCGACCGCAAAAGAATTTCTGGCCGATGTGAATCGCCACGCCCTTCGGGAAAACTGCATGGGAGATGTCGAGGCGTTGACCGCCTACTTGAAAAAAACGATGCCCGGTTTGAAAAAGAGAGAGCCGGAACCGGAGATTAAAAAGGATGAGACGATTGCGTATGAGATCTCTCCCAAAAAAAATCGGCGATTTTTAAAACCGGCGGCGGTGGCGATCCTTTTTATAATTGCTGTTGTTATTGGAGTTGGGGAATCCAAAGAAATCAAACCGGTTGTCGTTTCACACATCCCCACTTTACAGGCCTCTGCTTCTGTCGCCACTCCCGCTTCAGAAGGCTCCATCACCATCGACGCCAAACCCAAACCGCTGAATGGTGTTTTAAAAATGGGAAAAGTGGAAAAAGAATTTGTGACGCCGTTTCATATGGGAGGTCTCGATGTGAGTGAAGAGAGCGAAGGGACTGTAAAACTCAAATTGGAAAATGGAAAAGAGGTGAGCGAGAAAATTGTTTTGAGTTCCGCCAACCCCGATTGGGTCAAAACATTCGAGATCGAAAAAGAAAAACCGGGTGTCTTGAAAGTGGCGGCCAAACCGTGGGGAGAGGTGACCATCCCCGGCGTGGTGGCCGAGAGGGAGACGCCACTCAAAGCCCTGAATCTGGAAGAGGGAAAATATCGCGTCAAAATCCACTATCCACCCTCCGGCCAGTGGATGGAAAAAGAGATTCTGATGGCAAAAGGTTCAGAAATATTCTGCCAAGCCGAGTTCAGCACCACCCCTAAAATGGTTTGCAAATAACATCTATGACGATTAAACTCCGCATCAACAAGGGGGGGCGATATGGACCAGAAAATGACATGGGAAGAGATGAAAAAGGCGTTTCCGGATGAGTGGTTGTTGATCGTTGATTGTGAACATGATCAGCGTGGCCAGATTCTTTCCGGTGTTGTTGCAAGACATTCCAAAGATGATCAGGAGGTCTTTCGGTTGCCAGCTCTGAACAAGAGCGGCACTTTTAAATACACAGGCGAATGTCAGTTTCCAGGAGGTTTGAGGGCTCATGACGAACATCACCACTTTTGATCCGCAGAAGCGCTATATTCTTTTTTCAATCTTTGTCCTGGCGGCGGATGGTGAGCCCCATGAGTTGGATGCACTTCTTGATACCGGTGCCCCTGCAACCGAGTTTTCAGATGAAGCTCTTCAATATATTGGCCTTTTGAATGAAACAAAGCAGAATGTTCAATTGAAGCCGGGCCTTCAAACCCAAAAATATGGCAAGATCGTTCTTCCCCAAGTCGAAATATGTTCCCATCCCATCAACAATCTGGAAGTTTATGTTTCGCATTTTGAAAAATCGTGGGGTATCAAAGCCCTCATCGGCCTCGACTTCTTCAGGCAGTTTCGAACGACCATCGATTATAAGGCGGGTCATTTAGTGACAGAGCCCTTCTAATTATCTGAAATCATTGTAGAAAATAAAAATAAAAAGTAGGCAACTTTTTTTGAAATCTGACGATAACCATTGTATAAGACGACAACTTAAAAGGAGAAAATGATATGAAAGTCAATTTTGAATCTGGCAGGTCGGCAACCGTCGGTGAAAAGAAGCTCTACTCTCAAATGACGGAAATGAAATTTGAGGAAAGCCAGCCTGGCATTGATTTCTGGAAAGACACGATTGATTTTGGAAACAAGGCCCCCAAGATAGTGAGATGTATTGCAATGTATTCCTTTCTCCCAGACTTTAGTGTTTCTTGTGTTGTGGGTAAACGTAAGGATGAATATCCCATATTTCCAAGATGGGATATACCAAAAAAAGACAGAGTCGCTGAAATCCGTTATGGTGATGTCGACAGAGATGGTGACATTGACATTGCGATCAAATTAATGGGCGGTGCCATTTATATTTTTCAGAACTCGGACAAGTAGCATTTAGGAGTTTGAAAGCGACCGAAATGAAGCAGTCAGGTGCTTCGTTTCGGTCGTTTTTTTGTGTTGTCGGGATTGCTTTCTGCCAAAGGCGGACCCGCCTCTGGCGGGCGCGGGCCTTCCGCCACACTGTTGGCGGTACCCGCAATAACAAGTCTGGCATGATTCTTGCTTTGTCTTTGGGTCATGCACCGCATTTTTATTTTTATTCTTCTGCTTTTAGTCACTAGTCCCGTGTCACTAGTCCCTCGTCCCGTTGTTGCCACACCCATCACCCCACAAGACGCCACGCAACTCTCGGAAGTGTTTCAGATGAAAGGGTTGGATGGTTTTGTTTCAGCGCAGGCAAGACAGGTTTTGATGGATGATCTGGGAAGCAAAATGAGAGATTGGGTCGGGCCGTGGACCACACAGGAAAAACTGCAGATCAAAAACGATCCTGAAAAATCGAAACAACTTAAAGAGGATATTCAAAAAAAATTGGAGGCATGGCTTCCAGAGGCGGCCCGAAAAGTTTTGAAAGAAAAAGTTTTTCAGAATTCGGATCTTCAAGAGATTGCGGAAGAAGTTGTGGAGCATCTCAAACTCTCACTCAATCAAAATGCCGATGAATGGATTGGGGGTTGGTATGACCAGCTGATGCAAAACCGGTTTGTCGATCCGGCTGAATTGACGGGTTGGCTTGCCAATCCGTTGGGTCAGGCCATCGGTTCTGCCGCCGTCAAAGGTTTGCAGGGAAATATTCTTAAAGGTTTGAATGGAACTTTGCCGCAGGAGGCTCTCGATTTTTTAAAGCTGGGTCCGGAAAAATTTAAAGAGTATGCGGACAAGATGAAAGAATATCTCCCCGCCGCGCAATTCGCCAAAGCCAAAGATCAGTTGATGTCGGTGCAGATTGTCGATCTTCCCAACCAGGTTTATGGCGGCATTCTCGCCTCGTCGGCCGCGATGCACTTTGCCAAATTCGCAACGTCTTGTTCTGCCGCGTTTGCCTCCTGCAACTGGTATGAATTGAAGCGGGGCAAAGAGGTGACACAGACGCTCGTGTGGCAGTTGAAAAACAAGGAATCGGTCACGATGAATCTGGGCGATTTTACCGGCATGGTCAAAATGCTGGGCGATCAGCTTGGGCAATTTGATTGGGGCGCACTTTCAGACATTGCCAGATGGAATCCGGCGAATCAGTTCATGGAAAAATTGGACTGGATGGAAAATGAGCTCAAAAAAATCGACAGCCTCTATGATGCATCGACCGGGAAAGTGTTGGAGGGTTTCGATAAAGTTTTAAACAATCTGGAATCCAGACTGAAACAGTTCTCGGACGAAATGTTGGCGCCTCTCAAAATGTCTCTTCCCTGTTTGACTCCCGATCATTGTCCAGAGCTTGGTCTCCCATTTCCGGACATCCATAATTGGGAGAGTTTGAAAAAAACGCTCGGTTTGGATGAGGGGTTGTTTGGCGAGGCGGGCAAAAAAATCCCGATGGACGAAATTAAAAAGGGTTTGAAAAAGTTGGGCGGGAAGATCGTTTCCAAATTGCCGATCACCGGGCCCAAGGCCGCCATCACCGAAGCAGAAAAAATCCCCGCGCAAAATCCGTCACAGGATTCCGACTTTGATCCGGTCCTGCTTCATAGTGGCGAATTCTTCTACACCGCGACCGATGTGACGATCCCGGGTGTTGGGTTGGATTTTCAATTTACGCGGATTCATCGCTCCACCGGCGATTTTCTGGGAGTTCTCGGTTACGGATGGACGCACAATTTTGCCGAGCGGCTTCTCCCCTGGACGAGCGACCCTGGAGAGGGCCTGATCTACATCAATCCGGAAGGGAAAAAGTTTTTTTTGAAACAGTCTGCCGGCAATCGTTACACGGCGCCCGCGGGCCTGTTTGTGGAAACAGAAAAAAACGACGACGGATTTCTGCTCCGTTTTGCGGATGGAGAGGAACACCGCTTCGACAAAGAGGGGCGCCTGCTTTCAATCAAAGATGAAAAAGGAAATCAACTTTCCTGTTTCTATAATGACAAGGGAGTTTTGAGCTCGGTGGTCGATACGTTGGGGCGCCCCATCCATTTTGTCTATCGCGATGACGGGTTGCTCGAAAAATTGGAGGATTTTACCGGAAGAGTCTGGCATTTTGATTATGACAGCGAGACCCAGTTGATCGCCGCTACGTCGCCGGGGACTCCCGATTTTCCAAAAGGCAAAACCACCCGTTATCGCTATGCCAATCACCGCTTGAGTCTCATTATGGATCCCAAAGGACAGATCTATCTCGAAAATTTTTTTGGAACATCTGGTAACGATGCCGGAAAAATTCTGGCGCAACATTATGGCGGGGATACCTCCTCCATCGAAGCCCGTTATGACGGTCTGAAAACCTGGGTGAAAAATCGGCGCGGCATTTATCATCTCTATGAACACGATGAAGAGGGTCATCTGCTTCGCCATTCCCTGGTTAAAAAAGATGGCACGACAAAAATGTTGCGGGAATATGTTTATAATGCGGCAGGTCTTCAAATGGAGGAAATTTTTCCCGACGGTTTGAAACTTAAAACAGAATGGAAAGGGGATGTGCTGCAAAAAAGATTTTTAGTCGATATCGATGGTGAAAAATTGGAAATCCCGATGGAGGCAGAGACCTCTCCACCACCCGACAGGAATAATTACGAATACGACCGCTGGGGAAACATCGTCGCCATCCATTCTCCAGACGGTGACATCCGAAAGCTGGAAGTCGATGCCTCCAACCGCATCACAAAAGAGACGGTGAAGGGGGAGGCGCGTCTTTATCATTACGACGCCAACGACAATATTATCGGTATGGAGATCCCCTCCAAAAATTTAAAAGTGGCGCTGGAATACGACATGCTCGACCGGATGACGGCAAAAAAAGAGATTCTGCCGGAAGACCATGTCATCGTCACCCGCTATGAATATGATCCGGAAGGCCATCTCACCCGTTTTGTTTATCCCATGGGTAACGACATCCGCTATGTTTATGATGACGAAGGACACCTGGCACAAAAAATTTCGGGCGAGGGGAGTCTGGAACGTTCCGTGGAACAATATGAATATGATGACGATGGAAAGCTGGTGGCCATGATTAACGGAGAAAATGAAAAGAGTATAATTTTTCGCGACAGTTTTGAGAGAGTGGCAGGCTTTGCTTCGCCCCTCCACAACGAAGAACATTACGCATATGATGCGAACAGTCTGCCTGTTTCAAAAAAAAATATCGATGTGCAAGGCCGCCTTCTTGCGGAGGAGAGTTGGGAATATGATGCGCACGCGCGTGTGACAAGGCATAAACGCCATCTTTTTCAGGAGAATCCCAAAAAGGGAATCTGGCTCAAGGAACATTTTGAATATAACGACAATGGTGATCTGGTTTCTTATGTCGATTATGATGGTGCAAAATGGATTTTGGAATATGCGAGTGCCGGCAAACTTTTGCGCCTCATCGATCCACTGGGAGTGGCACATGATCCGAATGAAAAAGAAGTTTCAAACCTTCAGGAAAAACAGGTTCAGCATGATCCGCTGGGGCGGCCTGTTCTTATCGGAGAATCCAAAATGGAATGGGATGACAACGGCAGACTCTCCAAAATCACCGACGCAAAAAATGCGGTCACCCATTATACCTACGACAATCTCAACCGTCTGGTGCGCGAACAATATCCGACCGGTGTCGAAAATGCCTATGCCTATGACAATGCCAATCGTCTGATCGGCATGACCGACACCCGCCACACCGCGTTCCATTTTCAATATGACAAGGAGGGGCATGTGGTGGAGCGCAAGGCAGGCCAACAGGAACAGCGTTTTTCTTATGACGGTCTGGGGCGCCTGGTCGATGCGCTCGATTTTAATGATCCCGAAAATCAAAGTGACAATGTGCGCACCGGGTTTGTCTATGATTCGCTGTCGCGCAATATCGCCGAAGCGCAAAATGGACAATGGGTCCGCAAAAATTATGATGGCATGGGGCGAAAGACCGGTCTTCATTATGCCTCCAGTCTGCAGGTGGTTCGCCGCTTCGATGCGATGGGAGATCTTCTGGAGACTTTTGCGGGGAGAAAAAAGATCGCCGGTTTTCAATATTCCAAAATGGGGGAGGCCCGAGAGACGGAATGGGGTAATGGTGTAAAGCTCCTGCAAAATTTTGATTCAGAATCCCGTCTTATTGCACAGTCTTTCAGTTTGAACGAAAAAGAAAAGCCGGTGGTTTTGGATTATGCCTATTTCTCCGATGGCAGGCTCTCACAATCGAAGCAGTCGTATCCCTCCCGGTCGGAGAGTTTTGGATATGGGGCATCGGGTGAGCTCCTGCTTCCCGACCCCGTGGAAAAATTTGAAAAAAATGCCGCCGGTTTTGTCACCGCAGAAGAAAACTTTTTCTATCACTACGATGATTGGGGACGCTTGTCCAAAGTTGTGGATGCAAACGGAAATATTTTATCGCGCAATACCTATGATGTGATGGGGCGTCTGGTTGGGCAAACCTCTTCAGAAAAAACCTGGAAATGGTCTTATGACGACTGGAACGCCATCGAAATTTACGCCGGAGAAAAGCCCGATCATGCCGTTGTGTTTGCAGGGGGGCTTGATATGCCTCTCGCCCTTAAAACATTTGCACAAGACGATGCCTTTTATTTTTATCATCTCGATCGTCTGGGCTCCGTCCGCTTTCTAACCGATGCACAGAAAAAACCGGTCGAGTGGTATGACTATCAACCCTATGGCTCGATGGAGCTCAAAGATTCTTCGGGAAAAATGTTGGAGACCTCTCTTGTCGGAAATAATCTGGGGTTCACCGCGAGACCCTTTGAAAAAGAGACCGGCCTGATGAATTTCAGATACCGCTACTATTCTCCGGGACTTCACGAATTTTTGATGCCCGATCCTTTGGGATACAAAAACGATTTTTTTGCCGCCTCCAATATTTTTACGCCGCGCAATTTTTCCTATCATCAGGGACAAGGTGGCGCCTCGCGCACAACCTGGCCCGATTTTGCAGAGGATGAAAATGGGCCGCTTCTGCTCGACACCGATTTATATTTTGCCGCGCCACCCGTTGACCCGCTCACTCCCGAAACCGATCTCAACCTCTACGCCGGTGGTGATCCTCTCAATCAGAAAGATCCGCTGGGACTCTATGCGCTGATACTCGACCGAAGCCGCCAACGCATGAGCCTCTTTGATAAAAACTGGAACAACAAGGGTGGCTGGAATGTTCTGACAAAGGGGACAGCCAAAACATGGATGCAGACCAACGGAGATACTCCGAGCGGACTCTACAAAATCGGAAAGTTGTATCGCTATTCTCATGCCGATGAATTGTTCGGTTGGGGAAAGATAGATCTGACGCCGATGGCCGGAAAAGTGATGCAAACCAAGAGGAGTGGCTTGCGCATTCACGGCGGCGGGCACAGTTTGAAAAATACGGCGATGCAGAAACTAAAACCGACGCACGGGTGCGTGCGCATGCACAACAGTGAAGTGGTCGACCTGATACAAGATATCAACGCCCTGAAGGCAATGGGCGACGACCAGGGAACGCTGGAAGTGATGGATTCTCTCAACGACCCCTTTGCAAACCTCTCCCAATATTACAACCACTCCGATTTCAGTGCTCTGTCCAATGTTCGGTAAATTCTTCTCGTCGAAGTATCGACAAAATCTGGAAGCGGGGAGCGGAGAAAAAAGGGTATTCGGGGACGCACCTCATTTTGGGACGACCCAAAATGGGTGCTCCGGTCTCGGCAATTTTATTTTTGGATCCCGGATGTAAAATTGCCTCCGACAGGCCACCTCATACCACTTTTTTCTCTCCCCGCTTTCAGTTTTTGAGCACACATCATTTCGAACTATAAATTTTATAGTTGAGGGAGCACCTGTGAAGGAAATCGAAAGAATATGTTTGGGAGGATGTGCGCAGGCGATTTTTACATCCGGGATCCAATCAATAAAAATCGCCGAGGGCAAGCTGTCGGTTTGGGTCCGACCCAAACCGAACAGCGGCCTCCCAAACATATTCTTTTGATTTCCGTTATAGTTGTCACTGTAAATTCTCTTGACCTTCCTGCAGGTTGTTGAAAATGTCACTGGACCGATATGACCGAAAAATTCAAACTTGTTACCGATTTTGTTCCGAAGGGTGATCAGCCGCAGGCGATTGAAAAATTGACGGATGGCGTTCTGCAGGGCAAGGCCCATCAGGTTTTGCTGGGGGTTACCGGTTCGGGTAAAACCTTCACGGCGGCCAACATCATCGCCAATGTGAATCGTCCTACTTTGGTGATCGCCCCCAACAAAACGCTGGCGGCCCAGCTCTATGCCGAGTTCAAGGAGCTGTTTCCGGAAAATGCGGTCGAATATTTTGTCAGCTATTATGACTATTATCAGCCCGAGGCTTATGTCCCCTCGAAAGATCTCTACATTGAAAAAGATTCGGCCATTAATGAACAGATCGACCGTCTGCGACATTCTGCAACGCACGCCCTGCTCACACGGCGCGATGTGATTATCGTCTCGAGCGTCTCCTGCATTTACGGTTTGGGTTCGCCCGATGCCTACAACGGCATGTTGCTCCGCACCTCCATCGGAAAAAGTTTTGATCGCAAGACGCTTCTCTCCCGATTGGTGGAGATTCAATATGAGCGAAGCGACTATGATTTTCATCGCGGCACTTTTCGCGTGCGCGGCGATTCGGTTGAGATTTTTCCCGCCTATGAAGATTGCAAGGCGGTGCGCCTCGAATTTTTTGGGGACGAACTGGAAAAGATAGTGGAGATCGATCCGCTGACGGGGCAATCTTTGGGAAAGCTGGACGAAGTCTGTATCTATCCCGCCAGTCATTATGTCACGCCCGAGGAGGGTTTGAAAAAAGCGGCCAAACTGATCGGTCTGGAATTGGAAGAGAGAATCAAACATTTTAAAGAGAACAACAAACTGCTGGAGGCCCAGCGGATTGAACAGCGCACCCGCTACGATCTGGAGATGATGGAGGAAATGGGGCGTTGCAAGGGGATTGAAAATTATTCGCGTTACTTCAACGGTCGCAAGCCGGGCGAGGCGCCGCCGACATTGCTCGAATATTTTCCGCGCGATTTTCTTCTTTTTATTGACGAAAGTCACATCACCGTCCCGCAGATTGGCGGCATGTATGCGGGCGACCGCTCCCGCAAAACGACGCTGGTGGAATTTGGATTCCGGCTCCCCTCCGCGCTCGACAATCGTCCCCTGAAGTTTTCCGAGTTTGAAGAGTGGGTGACGCAGACGATTTATGTCTCCGCGACACCGGCCGAATTTGAACTGACAAAATCAAAAGGTGAAATCGTTGAGCAGGTGGTGCGGCCCACCGGATTGATGGATCCCACAATCGAAATACGCCCCACCGAAAATCAGGTGGAGAATCTCTATCTGGAAATTTTAAAGCGAATCCAGGCGGGCGAGCGGGTGTTGGTGACGACGCTGACCAAAAGAATGTCGGAACAGTTGGCCGAATTTTATCGCGAGAAGGGTTTGAAGGTCCGCTATCTCCATTCCGACATCGTGGCGCTGGAGCGGATGGAAATTCTGCGCGATTTGCGGCTGGGCAAATGTGATGTGCTGATTGGTATCAATTTGTTGCGCGAGGGGCTTGATCTTCCGGAGGTGTCGCTCGTTGCTATTTTCGATGCCGACAAAGAGGGCTTCTTGCGTTCGGCTCGTTCCCTCATCCAAACCTTTGGTCGTGCGGCCCGCAATGTTCACGGCACCGCCATTTTGTATGCCGACAAAGTGACCAGGTCCATGCAACAGGCGATAGAAGAGACCGATCGACGCAGAGAGAAACAGGCGGCCTACAACAAAAAACACGGCATCACGCCAACCACCATCCAGAAAAAAATTTCAGATGTCCTCTCCTCCATCTATGAAAAGGATTATCCCGACCTCTCTTCCGCTCTGGACGAGGCTTTGCCGGGTCCCAGAGAGGCGTCCAAAGTATTGGAAAAATTGAAGAAACAGATGCTCACCGCCGCCAAAAACCTTGACTTTGAAAAGGCGGCGGAATCGAGGGACCAGATTCGCCGAATCGAAGAACATCTTCTTAAAACCACCTGATTTTTTCGATCTTTCCGAATAAAAACAATTGCGCGTTGCGACATTTCTATATATGGAACCGGACACCTCAATAAACTAAGGAGAAGTCATAATGAAAAAAATCATCCCGTTGTTGCTGTTGGTCGGTCTGCTGTTTGCTTCTGCAGGCGCATTTGCACAGGAGGATCATCTGTCGCCTCCGCCGGAATCGGCAAAAATGTCGGGTTGGGATAACGGTTTCTGGATTCGCTCCGCCGATGACATGTTCAAATTCAAAATCGGTGCGCTCGTTCAATTCGAACAACTCACCGAAATCAGACAGGGCCTTGCCCGGTCTGCCAACAAGCCACCTCCGGACAAATTCAATGACACCTTTTTGATGCGCCGTGCGAATCTTGCAACATCCGGGACTCTTTTTGAAAAAGTCGATTTTTCGGCGATTCTCAATACCAGCACAGGTGCAACGTCACAGAGTTTTAATTTTTTCAGCGATTTCACCTACAATTTTCTTCCCACCTTCCGGGTTTCCGGCGGCACGATCGGTATTCCGCTCGACATGTTGGGTGAGGCTTCCTCCAGATGGTTTTTGACCGTGGAACCCCCGCTTGTTGCCACACAGGAGGACGGTCAAAAACTTCAGACCATTGCCAGACAGTCCTTTGGAGCCCCGGCCGATCTGGGTCTTCGCATGGAAGGGGATATTTTTGACGGACACCTTAACGTGCAGGCGGCCGCCACCAACGGTGCCGGTTTTAAGAGCCAGAATACCAACAACGATTTGAGCTATGGTGGCAGAATGCAATACAATGTCTGGGAGGCGGTTGATATCAGCAAGGAAGGCGATTTTGCCTGGTCTGAAAATGCCAAACTCTCTTTCAATGTGGGAACCATGTTTGAAGATAAAGATGCCCCCGATACTTTCTTGCCGGCTGTGACGCACAAATGGGCCTGGACTACCACGGGCGGGGCGGAGTTTCGGTGGCGGGGCTTTGCTCTCAATGCGGAAGGTTATCTTCGCGATGACAAGGTCCTGGCCGCACCGGGCACGCTCGATGTCAATAACAACGGCAAATTGCGCGATACCGGTTATTACGCGAACGGCAGTTACTTTGTAATACCGAAGAAGCTGGAAATCGCGTTGACGGCCTCGCAGGTCATGCGCGAAGGTCCCGACAACGATGCCAACGAATTTGGCGGCGGCATCAACTGGTATATTTTCAAGAACAACGTCAAATGGCAGATCGATTATACCAACGTGCTCGATTATGATGATGTGGCCGGCTTGAACAACGCCACCTACCATCGCTTCAGAACCATGTTTTCTGTGATGATGTAATTCCTTTGTCATTGCGAGGAGCGTAGCGACGAAGCAATCCCGATTTATAAACCGGGATTGCTTCGCTTGCGCTCGCAATGACAACATGTCAGCATATTATTCGTGAAGTTATCCGATAAAATTTCAGAGTTTCCCAAAAACTGCGGCGTCTATTGGATGAAAGATGCGGCAGGGGAAGTCCTCTATGTGGGCAAGGCCAAAAAAATTCGCCTGCGCGTTCAGTCCTATTTCAAAAAAGAATCGAGAGAACGATATCAGATCGATTTTCTCATGCGCCGCACGGTCGATATCGAATATCTGGTGACCGACAGCGAAAAAGAAGCCCTCCTGCTTGAAAACACACTCATCAAAAAATACAAACCCCGCTATAACATTTTTTTCAAGGACGACAAAAGTTATGCGAGTTTGAAACTCAATGTGACACATTCGTTTCCCTCCCTTTCCATCACCCGGGATATTTTGAAGGATGGCTCTCTCTATTTCGGGCCTTATGCTTCTGCGGGGGCGCTTCGAAAGACGCTGGATCTAATGACCAGAAACTTTCAGCTTCGCACCTGTTCCGACCACGAGTTTGCCAACCGTTCAAGGCCGTGTCTCGAATATCATATCGGGCGCTGTACGGCGCCGTGCGTGGGGAAGACAAGTGCCGATGCCTATGCAGGGCAGGTGGAGGAGGCGAGGCTTTTTCTGGGGGGACAGAAATTGGAATTGTTGAAACACCTCAAAGAAAAAATGGCCCTGGCTTCCACAGAAATGCGCTATGAAGAGGCCGCCCGCATTCGCGATCTGGTTTTGCAAATTGAAGAGACACTTGAAAAACAGAAAGTGGTTCATCATGGCGGAAAAAATTATGATGCCGTCGGCTATTTTGCGGCCCCCACCAAATCGGTTGTTTGTGTTTTGATGGTGCGGGAGGGTTTGTTGTCGGACCAGCGAAAGTTTGTATTTTTAAAACCGGCGGAGAGTGAAGATGAATTTCTTTCCCATTTTCTTTTTCAATATTACGGCGCTCTTCTCGATATTCCTCCGGAAATTTATCTCCAACAGAATTTTGAAGACAGGAGCCACCTTCAGGAAATTCTGGAGGAGCACTCCCACCATCTGGTAAAACTGATGGCGCCGCAGAGGGGAAAAAAAGTGAAGATGGTGGCACTTGCGGTGCAGAATGCCCAAAAGTGGGCGGAAGAAAAATTGAAGGATGCAGAGACCCTTTTGAAAGGGCTCGAAGAAAAACTTTCCTTGCCCCAGTTGCCCCGCATGATTGAGTGTGTCGACATCTCCAATCTTCAGGGGCAAGAGGCGGTCGGTTCTCTCGTCTGTTTTGAGGAGGGAAAACCCTTGAAGAGCCGCTATCGCAAATTCAAAATTCGTCTCGAAAACGGGCCCAACGATTATGCCATGATGTATGAAGTTTTATCGCGGCGGTTCAAACGGATCTTGATGGCCACCACCGAAGAGGAAAAGAAAAAATGGGAATTGCCCGACCTGTTGTTGGTGGATGGAGGCAAAGGCCATCTTCAAATTGCGCTGAAAGCCCTGGCCGATTTGGGTCTGCATCAATTGCCACTGGCCGCCATCGCAAAAGGGGGTGGCAATCCCGATAAAATTTATATACCCAACAGAATGAACCCGGTTTCTTTTCGCCCCAACGCCCCCGAACTTTTATATCTGATGCGCATTCGTGATGAAGCCCATCGATTTGGAATCACCTATCATCGAGCCCTCCGTTCCAAAAAAATGATGGCGAAAATTTGACACTTTTCGACGTTTTAACGTCTGATTTCACCCCCCTTTGTCTGCCGGTCCGAGTCTCAACTCAAATTTCCATTTACTTTTCAGCTGGTTATGAAAAATAAAAACTTTTTAAAATTTGGCACATCGCTTGCAAAAACCAGTGCCGGAGGTTGAAAATGTTAAAACCAGAGACATCGGTAACAAAAATGATTATTGAGCAGGCCGCGGCAGAGGGGCAGGCGTTCAGTTTCAAAAAAAATCCCGCTGTTTTGAGTTGCGGGGGGATGTATCTGTCGCGGCCCAAGGCGCAACTTCCACAGCGCATTGTGTATCATGTTTTGAATCTGGCGAATCAGGAAGAACCGACCAAAATTTTTACCGGCCGACATCACCTGTTGGCGAATATCCTGCATCAGGCCCTCGCAAAAGAAGCCATGAATTAACAACAAAATTCTCTTTCTCTCCTTGGGACGGCGTTGATTTGGGTGAACGCCGTCCTTTTTTATTTTGAAAATGGTTCCTGAAAAGGGGATCGCGAGATCCCCTTTTCTGTTATGATCGCGGTCACTAATTCGTTGGGTGTGCAGTCGAAGGCGGGGTTGAAGACGTCGACGTGGGATGGGGCAATCATTTGGTCTTTGATGTGGGTCACTTCGCGGATGTTTCTCTCTTCAATCGGGATCTCTTTTCCCGATTTCATTTTCACATCGATGGTGGATAGCGGGGCGGCGACATAGAACGGAATGCCGTGGTGTTTGGCGAGCACGGCGACCGAATAGGTTCCGATTTTGTTGACCACATCGCCATTGGCAGCGATGCGATCGGCGCCGACGATACAGCAGTCTATTTTTTTCTGTTGCATCAATGTGCCGGCCATGTTGTCGCAGATCACCGTTACTTCGACACCGTGCTTTTGCAGTTCCCATGCGGTCAGGCGCGAGCCTTGCAGAACGGGGCGTGTCTCATCGGAATAGACGTGAATTCTTTTTCCCTCTTCCTGTGCGGCATAGATCACTCCCAAGGCTGTGCCGAAACCGGCGGTGGCTAGTGCGCCGGCGTTGCAGTGGGTGAGGACCTGCATGCCATCTTTCAAAAGTGTGGCGCCGTGTTTGCCCAGCGTGCGATTGGCTTCGATATCTTCGTGATAAATTTTGATCGCCTCTTCTTTAAGGCACTCCTGCAATTCTGGAATGGAGAGAGTTTTGTTTTCAAGAGTGACACGTTTCATTCTCTCCAGCGCCCAGAAAAGATTCACGGCGGTGGGTCGTGTGCGCGCAAGGCGTTCGCGCACGGTCTCCAGTTTTTTAAAAAAATCGTCAAAGTTTTTGGCAGAAATTCCCAAAGCCCCCAGCGCCATGCCCATGGCGGCCGCCACGCCGATTGCTGGCGCGCCACGCACCGTTAAATTTTCAATCGCTTTGGCCAGCGAGGCATAGTCGTCATAGGTGTTGTAAATTTCCTGCTCGGGCAACAGTCGTTGATCCAACATCACGACCTTGTCATTTTTCCATTCGATTGTTTTTATCGTGTACATAAAATTTCTAAATGCCGCGATTGCGGAAGCGAAGTGCTTTTGAAAAGCGTCCCGGAGGCGATTTTATCAGCCGGGGTATAAAACCAAAATCGCCGAGGGTCGAGCTCCCAAATTTGGGTCGACCCAAATTTGAGGAGCGTCTTTTCAAAAGCACTTCGCTCCCGCAATCGCTACCTTAACCCAATTTTTTCTTCAATATTTCATTCACCAACTTCGGATTCGCTTTGCCCTGCATCTCTTTCATCACGGCGCCGACGAAGAAGCCGAAGACGTTTGTTTTGCCCGACTTGTATGTTTTGACGTTTTCAGTTTCGCGCGCGAGAATTTTTTCGACGGCGGCTTCAATGGCGCCGGTGTCGCTCACTTGCACCAATCCTTTTGTCTGGACGATCGCATTGGGATCGGTGCCGGAATCGAGCATCTCCATAAAAACGGTTTTGGCGATGGAACCGCTGATCACCCCTTCATCAATCATCCCAATCATTTTTGCCAACTGCTTTGGGGTCACTTTTATTTCGGTGATGTATAAATCTCTTTCTTTCAATTCCCGCATCAGCTCCGCCATGATCCAGTTGGAAATTTTTTTCGGCGCGTTGTTGGCCTTCACACATTCTTCAAAATAATTCGCCATCGGTTTTTCCGCGGTCAGCACATTCGCATCATATTCTGGAATGCCGTATTCTGTGACGAATCGTTTTGCTTTGGCCTCCGCCAATTCGGGGAGTGTCGATTTCACTTTGGCAATCCAGGCTTGGTCGACAATGAGTGGCAGAAGATCGGGGTCGGGAAAATAGCGATAATCGTGGGCCTCCTCTTTGCTTCGCATCGATTCGGTGATCCCTTCCGCCTGATTCCAGAGCCGTGTCTCCTGCACGATTTTTTCCCCTTTTTCAACCCTCTCTGTTTGCCGCTTGATTTCGTAGTTGATGGCGCTTTCCACAAATTTGAACGAGTTGACGTTTTTAATTTCAGCCCGGGTGCCAAATTCTTTGGAGCCAATAGGGCGAATGGAAACGTTGGCATCGCAACGGAGACTCCCCTCCTGCATGTTGCCATCGCAGACTTCCAGATAAACCAGAATGCCTCGCAGTTTGCGGAGATAATCGGCCGCCTCTGCGGCGCTTCTCAAATCGGGGCCGCTCACGATTTCGATCAGGGGCATACTGCACCGGTTCAAATCGACATGACTCACTTTGGGGTCTCCCAAGTCGTGCAATAATTTTCCGGCATCTTCTTCCATGTGGATGCGCTGGATATGAATTTTGTCGAGATGACCATTCAGGCAGAGGGGATGTTCATATTGGGAAATCTGGTAGCCCTTGGGAAGATCGGGATAAAAATAATTTTTGCGCGCGAAAATGCTTTTCTCCTGAATTTCACAGTGGAGCGCCAATCCGGCTTTGATGGCCATTTCCACCGCGACCTTGTTCAAGACCGGCAGAGTCCCCGCCTGGCCGGTGCAGACCGG
This sequence comes from Deltaproteobacteria bacterium, assembly GCA_030648035.1. Classification (GTDB taxonomy): domain Bacteria; phylum UBA10199; class UBA10199; order SPLOWO2-01-44-7; family SPLOWO2-01-44-7; genus JAUSII01. Next base: position 22,218 of record JAUSII010000085.1, read on the forward strand.
GCAGATGTTGGTGTTGGGTTTCGATCCAAATTGCGTGGAGCAGGCGCAGAAGAGTTTTGATTTTGTCAAAAGTTGCGCGTGGACTTCCAGCCCGATGACCGCTTCATACTTCATAAGGCAGGCCTCTTTTTGTGCCACTCGGTCGCCTGTTCATAGGTGAATCCCAGTTGGAGCAGTGTCGATTCCTCCAGATGTTTTCCGATCAACTGCATGCCGATGGGAAGGCCCTCTTTGGAAAAGCCGCAGGGGAGGGATAATCCGGGCAGACCTGCGAGGTTTGCCGGGATGGTGAAAATATCCGAGAGATACATTTTCAAAGGGTCGTCCGTTTTTTCTCCCAGTTTGAAAGCGGGAGTGGGTGATGTCGGCGTCAGAATCGCATCAAAATTTTTGAAGGCGTTTAGAAAATCATTTTTAATGAGCGTTCGCACTTTTTGCGCCTTGATATAATACGAGTCATAATAACCGGTCGATAAAACAAAGGTGCCGATCACGATGCGCATTGTCACCTCGGCGCCAAAACCGTGGCCGCGCGATTTTTCGTAGAGTTCCAGAAGATCTTTGGGATCGGGAGTGCGATATCCAAACCGGACACCGTCAAAACGGGCGAGATTTGCAGAGGCCTCCGCCGGAGCGATAATGTAATAGGCGGGGACGGCATATTTTGTGTTGGGGAGGCTGATCTCTTCGACAGTGGCTCCCAGTTCTTCAAATTTTTTGGCGGCATTGCGAACGCTTGTTGCAACTTGCGTATCGATGCCGTCGATAAAATATTCTTTCGGGATTCCAATGCGCATCCCTTTGACCGATTTGTTCAAAGATGCGGTGTAATCGGGAACGGGAACATTCAGAGAAGTGGAATCTTTTGGATCATAACCGGCGACCAAGTTCATCAGCATGGCGCAATCAGTAATATCTTTTGTCATGGGGCCGGCCTGATCGAGAGAAGAGGCAAAGGCAATGAGTCCGGAGCGGGTGACGCGACCGTAAGTCGGCTTCAAGCCAACCACCCCGCAAAGGCTTGCAGGCTGGCGAATAGAGCCTCCGGTGTCGGTCCCCATGGTGGCGGCACAGAGATCGGCCGCAACGGCCGCGGCAGAACCACCGCTGGAACCGCCGGGGATGCAATCCAGATTCCACGGGTTGCGTACGGGCCCGAAGGCCGAAAATTCGTTCGACGATCCCATTGCAAATTCATCCATGTTGAGCTTGCCCAGAAGAACGGTTCCCGCATTTTTGAAAGCGAGCGCCGTTGATCCTTCATAAGGAGGGATATAATTTTCAAGAATTTTGGAGCCGCAGGTTGTGCGAATGTCTTCGGTGATAAAAATATCTTTGAGGGCGATGGGGATGCCGTCGAGAAGGCCAATCGTTTTTCCTTCCGCTCTTCTTTGGTCAGAAGCCTGGGCTTGTTTGAGCGCTGTCTCTTCGCAAAGCGTGAGGTAACAATTTATTTTTGGGTTGAGTGATTGGATGCGCTTGAAATAGTTTTGCGTCAACTCCATCGAGGAGATTTCTTTTCGCGCCAGTTTTTGGGATAATTCTTGGAGCGTCATTCGATCACCTTGGGAACGGTAAAAAGATTTTGCTCGTGGCTGGGGGCGATCTCCATGATCTTTTCGGGGTTTGCAAATTTGTTCACGACATCTTCGCGAAAGGCATTGCAAACTTCAATCGCGTGTGAGGTCGGTTCAATTTTGGAGGTGTCTAACTCCTTGAGCATCTCGATATATTCCACAATATGCGCCGCCTTTTTTGAAAAACGGTCGAGCTCTTCTTCGGGGAGTCTCAAATGAGCCAAACGCACCATTTTTTGGATGACCGATTTCATAGGATGGATTTATTTGAACTGAAAAATCTCGACAATCTTTTCCAAAAAGCCGGTGTCTTCACCGCAAAGTCTTTGAAAAGCTTCTTTGGAGAGGAAGGCCCCGCCGCAGTGAAAACATTTGTCGACGGAAAAACCCTTGAAAACAATGTTGTCGAGCTTCATCCCGCAGGAGGGACAATGCATTTCGTGAGTTTCCTTGAGTTGTTCCATCTCCCTTGTTTGCAATGCAGACCTGTGTTTTTGGGCCAGCTTCGATTTTTTTTCGGCTTCAATTTTTGCAAAATATTCTTCTTCGGCTTCGTGGGGTTTTTGTGTCGGCATAGTGCGGCCCTCCTATCATAGCTATTCTTGTGTGACAATGGCTTTGTATTTTGCTAAATTGCGCCGATGTTCTACACACCCGTGGCTCTTGGATATTTTTTTGCAGGTTTTTTTGGCCTCTGTGTCGGCAGTTTTTTGAATGTGGTTATATGCAGGGTTCCAAAAGGGGAGTCGATTGTAAAACCCCGTTCTCATTGTCCCCAGTGTGATCATCTCATCGCCTGGTATGACAACATCCCTCTTTTAAGTTTCCTTGTTTTGAAAGCGAAGTGCAGGCACTGCAAAACCCCCATCCCAATACAGTATTTTGGGGTGGAACTCCTCACCTGTCTCCTCTCTCTTCTCTGTTACGCCTGGTTTCATACGCTGCTTCTCTACTTTGCCTGGTTTTGTCTGCTGGTTGCCCCACTCGTGGCGGTGATTTTTATCGACCTCGAGCATCGGATCATCCCCGATTCCATTTCTCTTCCGGGCATCCTGGCGGGGGTGTTGGTCCATTTTATCGATTCTCCTCCCGATTGGGAAAAACAGGCGCTGATCGAATCGGGGTTGGGAATTCTGGCCGGGGGCGGGTTTTTGTTTCTGATCGCCTGGGGCTATGAAAAAATCAAAAAACGGGAGGGCCTGGGGGGAGGAGATATCAAATTGGCCGCCATGCTTGGGGCTTTTTTTGGATGGCAGGCGGTCTTGATGATTTTGCTCATGGCCTCCATTTTGGGGTCGATAATCGGGTTATTAGTGATCAGTATCAAAAAAGATTGGGACTATGCCCTCCCTTTTGGCCCTTTTTTGGCAATATCAGCCTATCTTCAGCTCTTTTTGGGCCAACCGATTCTCCAGTGGTATCTCTCCCTCTTTCACTAATAATTATGCATAATTTAGTATAATTATGCGTCAGCTAGGTTTAATTATTGATAAATTTCTTGACTAATTTCGATATTTTGAGACTATTCACGGCTCGTTATGCAACAAAACAACGTCCGCAAAATCAGGGAATCCCTTCTTATGAGCAAGGCCGAGCTGGCCCGCAAGGCCGGGCTGTCTGCCTTGACGATTGATCGGGTCGAAAACGGCATGGAATGTCGGATGGATACCAAAAGAAAAATCCTGTTGGCTTTGGGCATGGCCATTTCAGACAAAATCAAAATTTTTCCCTAGATGAAGAGACACCTCGTCTTAACCGGCTTTATGGGGAGCGGCAAAACGACCATCGGTCGTTGTCTCTCCAAAACCACTGGTCTCGATTTTGTCGACTCGGATGAAGAGGTTCTTTTGCAAACGGGCTTGCATCCCGTTCGCTATATCCGCCGTTTCGGCCTCTCCTCATTTCGAAAGATCGAAAAAAGAGTTGTCCATTCCATTTTGACCGGCCCCCCCGTCATCCTCTCCACCGGTGGCGGATCGATTTTGGACCATCGCAATCGCGCTCTCATGTTGCAGTCGGGATTTGTAGTCTGGCTCAAAGCCCCACTTTGGGTTTTGATGGGGCGCATTCGAAGACGCTCCGGTCTCCCCAGTTATATTCGCCCCCGTTCGGTCCGGGATTTGCAGGCTCTGGTTGAAAAACGGGAGCCCTATTATCGTCTGGCCCATTTGAAAGTGATGAATGCTTTTGATCCCCCTGAAAAAGTTGCAAATGAAATTGTTCGGAAGTATAAGAAAAAAAATGCACCCGGACCTTTTGAATAATTCCATTTTTCTGCGCTACTACAACACCTGGCAGGCCGACCCCCATTCCATTGTTTTTGCCCCGATTGCAGAATATCTGCAACTCTACGGGATGTTCGACGATGCCATCCGTATTTGTGAGGCGGGGCTCAAAAATCACCCCCGACTGATCAGCGGTCGCCTGGCTCTGGCCAAGGCCTACATGCGCAAAAAAGAGTGGCCGAAGGCGGAAGGGGAACTCCGCTTTGTCTTAAAAATCATTCCCAATCAGGAAAAGGCCCTGGAATTTTTGAAGACGGTTGAGCGGGAACTCTTGCCCGCCGAACCTGAAAAGAAAACGGCCACCTGGGAAACGGTTACGATGGCAAAAATTTATGCCATGCAGGGGCACACGCATCGCGCGCGCGAGGTCTACAAAAACATTTTGAATCTGGATCCTTCCAACGAAGAGGCGGTGCAGGGTTTGGAACATCTGGAAGGAGAGGTTTAAAAGTGGCACTCCAGTTTGCCGTCGTCAACGGTCCCAATTTAAACCGGCTGGGCAAAAGAGAAAATCATCATTACGGATCTCAAACTTGGAATTCCATTTTCAAAGAGCTTGAAATGTTTGGCCGCGCGCACGACATTTCTCTCGAGGCCTTTCAATCCAATTCCGAAGGGGCGCTCATCGATTATCTTCAGGAGGTAGAGTTCCGAGTTCAGGGGATTCTTTTCAACCCGGGTGCGTATGCGCACACGAGCATTGCCCTTCGCGACTGCGTTGCTTCGCTCTCTGTTCCGGTGGTGGAGGTTCATCTTTCAAAAATTGGGAAGCGAGAATCTTTTCGGACACATTCCTATATTGCGGAAGTGGCCGAAGGCTATATAGTGGGATTCGGTGCTTTTGGATATTCTCTCGGATTAAAACTTTTACATGACCATTTTAAACAAGGATAAAATTTTGGAGACGGCCAAAGATTTTGTCACCCAGGGCAAATTCGACAAAGCGATCCGTGAATACGAAAAAATTCTGGACGCCGATCCCAAAGATATGCGGGTCAAACTCCGCATTGCCGAGCTTTTTACCAAACGTCGGCAGATTCCGGAGGCGATCAAGGCCTATTGCTTCGTCGCCGAGCATTATGCCACCGAAGGTTTTTATCTCAAGGCCGTGACGATCTATAAAAGCATTCTGCGTCTCAACCCCTCTATGCTCGATGTGAATCAGTCTCTGGCCCATCTTTATGAAAAAATGGGACTTAATCCCGATGCCGTGCATCAATATGAAATTCTGGCCTCCTCCTATGAACAGAAGCGCCAGTTTGATGAAGCGCTGAAGGTGCGGCAGAAACTGGTGGAATTGGCGCCGCAGGACGCCGGTCATCGCATTCGGCTGGCGGAGGGGTATCAGAGAGAAGAGAGAAAAGACGATGCGATTGAACAATATGAAATTCTGGCCGTGCAATATCGCGAGCAGAAAAAAGAGCCGCAACATCTGATTGATCTTTACGAAAGAATTCTCCCTTCGCGTCCGCAGAACAAGGATATGCTCTTCGATCTGGTTCACCTCTATCATGCAAAAAAAGATTTCAAATCGGCGCTCAAATGGCTGGAACAGGGAAAACAGGCTGTGTCCGGCAACGCCGATCTGCTTTCGCTTCAGGCCGAAATGTATGCGGCACTCCATCAGCTCGATACCGCGCGTGGCAAATTTCAGGAGCTGGCCGAATTGCATGTGAAGAGCGGTGAAAAAGAAAAAGCTCTTTTGGCCTATTGTGAAATTATTGTTCTGCTTCCCGAAGAGACCGAAACATTGCGTCCCCTGGTGGAGGTGGTCGAACCCGGAGCCATGGAAAAATTAATCCGGGAAGCGGGGGTGAAGCGGGAAGCCAAAGCCGAGCAGACTCGTCTGGAAGAAGAAGCCATTGAAAAAGAAAAAGAGGCGAGAGAGTTGGCCCGGCACAAACCGGAAGGCGCATCGCATATGGCGGCGCCAGTCAAAGTTGAAACTAAAGTGGAAACCAAACCGCCTGTTTTAAAGCAGGCCGCTGTTATGACCTCCCGTTTTCAGGTGAAGGTTGAGACCACAAAGATACCCGAAACCAACGATATTCCCGCTCTGCTTGGAAAAGCCCAAAGCGCGATCACGCTGGCCAAAGCCTATCTCTCGATGGGATTGGATAATGAAGCACAGCAGGAATGGAAGCAGGCAGAAGAGGCCTTGCATCAGGTCTTGGCGGCGGACGATTCTCATATCCTTGCCAAAAAATTATTGCAGGAATTGCCTGGAACCCCGTCTGTTGCCAAAGCGCATCTTCCTTCTCCGACTCCTCCGCCTCCAGCTCCATCGCCACCTCCAGCCTCTGCCTCTCCATCACCACCACCACCACCATCGGCTTCTGTTTCTGTGTCCACGCCTCTGCCTGCTCCCATCCCTGTTTCCGCTCCCATACAAAGCGCACCAGAAGGGATGCCTCAAGAGGGGTATCTCCACTTTTATTTTTTGAAACAGGAACCTTTCTCCATTGTCCCTCTCACCCATTTTTATTTCGGGAGTGAACAGCATGACCGGGCCATGGAACGCTTGATATATGCGGTGCAGGGAATGAAGGGGCTGGCTCTTGTGATCGGTGGTGTGGGACTTGGTAAAACATTATTGGAAAAGCGTCTGCTCGAGTCGCTTCCAAAAAGTGAATATGAAGCCGCGATGATGGTGGTCCTGCATGAAGATGTCGATGCGACCTGGCTTCTCAAAAGAATTGCGGCACTCCTTGGTGTGGAACAAATTCCGGAAAAAAAGATCGATATCGTGACGCATCTGCTCCATCGTCTCAATGATCTGGCCCGTCAGGGGCGAAAGGCGATTATTCTTATCGACGAAGCCCACATGTTGCGCGGTCAGGCGCTCATGGAAGAAATCCGCGGACTTTTGAATCTGGAACTGGAGTCCCAAAAATTGCTGACGTTTGTTCTGTTCGGTCTTCCCGAATTGGAAAAAAACATGAATGTCGATCCGGCTCTGGCCCAGAGGGTGGCGGTGCGCTTCAATCTGAAGCCTCTTCCAGAAGAGGTGGTGGCTAAATACATCGACTTCAGGCTCAAGCAGGCCGGCGCCACAGATTCTGTTTTTTCCGAAGAGGCGATCGAAAAAATTCTGGAATATTCCCACCGCATTCCGCGTCTGATCAATATTGTCTGCGATAACGCCCTGTTCGAGGGATATCTAAGGCGCTCCCACTTGCCTCTCGGAGTCGACATCGTCACAAGTGTGGCCGAAGATCTCGGACTGGCTAAACATTGAAGTCTTGCTTCGAACACTCCGATTTTTGAGTGGGAAATGTGATGCGCAACTCCCCACTACGCTTGGGGAGGCCCCCAAGCTCCGTTAGTTCCTCGGCCCGCCAGGTATAAAATCCCCCGAGGGGATTGGCGGGCCTGCGCAGTCGTTGCGCACCACATTTCCCACTCAAAAATCGCACCGCCACTACGAATTGAATAATTTAAAAATTCAAATTGAAAAATTTATCTTGTGAAAAAGATACGTGACCAAAAACTGGAAGTGAGAAAAAAGTGGTATGAGGTGGCCTGTCTATCTGACTCCGCAACTTCTTTGAAGTTGCTGCGCGGGCTGGCAAAGCCATCCCTTGCCGTGGCAATTTAACAGGTGTCAAGGTCCAGCTTTGCTGGACTGCGAAGCAAACTCGCAGAGTTTGCGGAGTTTGATAGGTCGACCCAAAATGAGGTGCGTCCCCGAATACCCTTTTTTCTCGCTTCCAGTTTTTGTCGGTGCTCCTTTGGATAACCTTGGCACAT
>JAUSII010000088.1 GCA_030648035.1 Deltaproteobacteria bacterium
CGGACCGGATCGGTGGTGCGCACGCCTGCGGCGGCTTCGTCCACTTCGGCCTGCGTTGTTTCGGTCTCTTTCTCTTCTTCTTTCGGTTTGTCTTCGCCCTTTTGGGTTCGCTTGGCCTCTTCTTCATTGTCGATGATGTCAATGTCGAGGTCGTCGAACATGGAGAGCATAGTGTCGAGCTGATCGGCAGAGACGACATCGGAGGGGAGGGCGTCGTTGACTTCTTCATACGTCAAAAAGCCGCGTTCCTTGCCGCGATCGATCAGGCGCTGGACTTCTTTCATTTCTGTTTCGGGTTTGGTGGTCATGATGCGTTCCTCTTTCTCAATTTGCTTTCGGTTAATTTTGTTTTTTCAGACATCAGTTTTAAAAGTGCCGCTTCGTTTCCCTGCATTTCTGCCAGTTGAATTTCGTGATTCAGCGACTGCAATTTTACTCCCAGCGTTTTCGACTCAATTTTTGCCAGACAATCGAGAGCCGCTTTTTCCCAGAGACCATTTTCTTCTTCCGTCAGGGCCATTTCACGAACCCAACCGGCAAGCGTGTTATCCAGCAAATTAAGTGCATTGGTCAACTGTATAGAACCCTCTTCGGCAAAGCTCAAAAAAAGTTGCTTGGCCAAATTTTTAAGGTGGGGATTGGTAAAAATATCGCCCGCCTGCTCAATAACAGGAATGACCTTGGGAGACAGAATCATGGCGGCAATCAGAAGGCGCTCTTCCTCGGGATATGGGTCGTTTCGTTCAGTGTTCAACGAACTTCGAACATCGACTTTCGATGTCCGATGCCTGCCCCCTTGGGGTCCGATGTCCGATGAACGATTCTTGTTTCCCAGCCATCCCTCCTCCACACCCAACTTCTGCGCCACCTGTTTGAGGTAGAGGCCGTGCTCCAGGGGGTTCGTCACCTTTTGCAAAACGGGTCTGATTTTATCCCACGACTGGATGGTTGCGGCGGTGCCCCGGCCCGCGCTTATCAAAATATCGTCCACAAAACATTCGAAGAGCGTTTTGGCTTTTATCTTGAGGGCGTTCCATGCGGGAACCCCTTCTTGCTGTATGAAACTGTCGGGATCGTGGCCGGTCGGTAACATGATGGCCCGGGGGACCAATCCCAATTCGAGAAAGAAGGGGAGAGAGCGAAAGGCGGCCTGCAAACCGGCGGCATCGCCATCAAAGGCGATAAAAAAATTCCGTGTGTAGCGCATCAGCAATCTCAAATGATCGAGAGTTAGTGCGGTCCCTAAAGGGGCGACCACATTGCCGATGCCGGCCTGGCGAAGGGCCAGAAGATCCATGTAGCCCTCGACCAATATCACTTCGTCTTCGGTGCGAATGGTCTCTTTGGCCCAGTTCAATCCATAAACGGTGGCGGATTTGTGGTAGAGAAACGAGTCGGAGGAATTGAGATATTTTGCCCCATCCTCCGGGTCGAGTGTTCTGCCGCCGAAACCGACAATTTCGTTTTTGAGATTTAAAATGGGAAACATCAGTCGTCCTCTGTAAAAATCGTAATATCCGCCCCCCTTTTCCCTCTCCTTGATCAGTCCCAATTCGAGGGCCAGTTTCAAGGGGGCTTGTGCCGAGGTAAATTCATTCACAAGTGCGTCCCAGCTCTTGTCGGCATAGCCCAGAAAATGTTGCTTGGCGGTCTCCGGAGTGATTCCACGCTCTTTCAAATAATCGTTGGCCACGCCGCCGGCTGTTTCATCGGACAAATTTTTGATGAAAAACTGCATGACGATTTCGTTCAGACGCAGAGCCCATTTTTTTCGGCGGATTGTTTCGTCGTCGGCATCGGGCGTTTTTCCCTTTTCAAAAACCGGGAGTTTGACACCGGCCTTTGCGGCGAGTTCGTCCAATGCCTCGGGAAAACTCAAGCCGTCGAGTTTCATCACAAAGGTAAAAATATCGCCGCCCGCAGAACAGCCGAAGCAGTGGAAAATCTGCTTGTCTTCGTTGACCATGAATGATGGGGATTTTTCCTGATGAAACGGGCAGAGCCCTTTGAAGTTGCGGCCACTTTTTTTAAGCGGAATGCGCTCGCCGACGAACGACACGAGAGGCAGTCGGTTGCGGATTTCTTCCAACAGTTCTTTGGAAGCCATATTAGCCCAGTTTTTTCCGTACCAGTTCGCTGACCAGCTTGCCATCAGCGCGGCCCGTGGTTTTGGGCGTCAGCGCCTTCATCACCTTGCCCATGTCTTTTGGGCCGGCGGCACCGGTTTCGGCGATGGCCGCCTCAATAAGTTTTATGAGTTCGGATTCGTCCATCGCCTTGGGGAGATAGGTTTCGATCAGAGCCAGCTCGGATTCTTCCTGTTTGACGAGGTCGTCGCGGCCACCTTTTTTGAATTGTTCAATCGATTCTTTGCGCTGTTTGCAAAGGGTGGAGAGTATCGAGATGATTTGCGTGTCATCCAGCTCGGCACGCGTATCGATCTCCTTGTTTTTCAACGCCGACTTGACCATGCGCAGGCAGGAGAGCTTAGCCGCTTCTCTGCCGCGCATGGCCTGCTTGATATCCTCTTCAATTCTGGCTTTAAGCGTCGACATGGATTGATTAGAAACTGGGTTTTCCCTTGCGCAAGGCACGCTTTCTGGCTTGGATCGACTTGCGTTTGGCCTTGATGGAAGGTTTTTCGTAATGTTCGCGTTTGCGAAGCTCGGTCAAAATACCCGATTTTTCGCACTGCTTTTTAAAGCGGCGCAACGCCGATTCAAAACTTTCACCGTCTTTCAACATGATTCCTGGCATAAATTAAACTCACCCCCTTAAATACTAAAAACAGGGGGCTACTTAATGGACTGGGGGGATGGAAGTCAATGATTAAACCTACGGACTGGTGATGTGGGTGATTGATTCGATGTGGTAGCTCATGGGAAACATGTCGATCGGTTGGCTCTGGACGAAGTGATAACCGGCGAAATCTTTGAGATATTTCAGGTCTCTGGCGAGGGTAGCCGGGTTGCAGGAGATGAAGAGGATGTTTTTGGGCCTCGATTTCATCACCCCTTCCACAATGCCAGCCGCCCCGTCGCGCGGGGGATCGAGGACAAGCAGGTCGAGTGGCAGTTTGTATTGGGCGAAATATTTTACGGCATCAGTGCAGATGAACCGTTCAGCGGACATCGAACTTCGGACATCGAGGGGACGTTCGTTGAGCCATTTTCTGGCCAGGGCGACGGCGTTGCGGTCGGATTCTACTGCGATGATGCTTTTGGCCATCGGGATCAAAACCTCGGTGAAGTTGCCGCTCCCTGCGAAAAGTTCGACGATGGTGTCGTGCGGGAGTTTCATGGCCCATTCTTTCAGTAATTTTTTTAAGTTTTCATTTTGAAGCGGATTGACCTGCGTGAATCCCTCTTTGCCGCTCGTATTCACCTCATAATCTTTTTTGATGTTTTGCCGTTTCTCTTTTTTCAACTCTCCCAGTTTTTGATTGATCTCATCCTCCACAATCAGACATTTTTCAATATCGACCACCTTGTGCGTTTCGGCGGCAAAAAAACCGATCTGCCCCTGTTCATTCCCGTGAAAGGTGACGCGCGAACGCCATCCGAAATTTTTGGGCGCGGGGATGGTCGGCAAAACTTTGGCGTCTTCTATCTTGCCGGTGCGTTGGAGAGTCTCCGCCAGAATTTTCTGTTTCCATTCCAGCTGGGCCTCATAGGTCATGTGTTGCCACTGACAGCCGCCGCACTTTGCAAAATAGGGGCACGGGGGTTCTGTGCGCTCTGGCGAGGGTTCCAATATTTTCACAAGTCGCGCCTGGGAATATTGGCTGTGGCGGCGTTCAATTTCAACGACCACTGTTTCACCGGGCAAAACAAAAGGGACAAAGACCGGCTTGTTGTTGAAGCGCCCCAGTCCTTTGCCTTCATGGACCAGTTTCTCTATTTTTATTGTGATCGGTTCCGTCATGAAAATTGTGATTCCCTTATTTTTCCAAAAACTTCATCGTAGACCGTTCTCAAAGGGACTTTTTTTGCTTTTGCAATCTTTCGGCATTCTTCATATTCGGGAAAATATTTCAAAATCCCCAGCGCTGTGTCTCTGGCGACCTTGACCGAAATTTTTCCAAAACGGGTCTGCGTGGTTTTGATCTCTCTCGTCAAGATGCGGCGCTCCACCGGAAAATAGCGGATGCCCAGTGTTGTTGTTTCGCGCAAAATAATTTCCATGGCTTTTTCTTTCAGGTCCCACGGACAAATGGCTTTTAATAATGTTCCCGGCCTATTTTTTTTCATCTGGATCGGTTCCAGAACCACATCGACCACTCCTATTTCAAAAAGATGTTCCAAAACATAATCAAACCACTGCGGGTTCATGTCGTCGATGTTGGCCTCGAGCATCACCGCCTTGAAACCCTCGCCGATCAAAAGTCGCAGAACGTTGGGATGCGAATCAAATTTTTTGTGCCCGCACCCGTATCCGGTCGCCTCGATTTTGCGGATCGGCGATTCGCCAAAATGGGTGACAACCGTTTTCAAAATGGCGGCGCCGGTCGGTGTCACCATCTGCTGGGCCGCTGTTGTTTTCTCCAGCGGCATCCCTTTCAAAATTTCGACGACGTCGGCGTGATAACAGCGGTGCATTGGCAAAGGGGAGGCAAAAATTTCATCGAAGCGAAAATAATCAAAGCCGACAATGGCCCCGACCACATCGACGAGGAGATCGACGGACGATTCGGCATCAAAATAGAGTTCGTTTTGTTTTAGACGGAACACTTTTTTCTGCGCCTTGAGAATGGTGTTGATGACAGTGAGGCTTGAAGTTTTAATGTCGGGAGAAAGTTTGCTCTTCTCGATAATATTTTGCAGTCCTTTGGGGTTGTGATGGGAAAACGGTTTGCGAATATCGACATGATAGAGCGTTCCCAAAACTTTTTTGCGTGATTCTTTGTGGGCCAGCACATCAAAACCGGAGAGCCCCAATTTTTTGAGTTCACTCTTCAAATATTTCAGCGGCAGGCCCGCATCCAGCATGGCGGCATTCAGCATGTCTCCGGCCACTCCGGAGAAACAATCAAAATAGGCAATGGGCATGGAGGGGAGTTAGCAGAGTGAGGATTGTCACGCAAGCCGGATTTCGACTTCCAGGATGGCGCGGTCGGTGGCGCGGTGGATGAGGAATTCGATGCGGCCAAAGCGGTGCTGGGTGCCGATGGCGGGGATGGCGCCCAGTTGGTGAATCAGAAATCCGGCGATGGTTTCGTAATCGCCCAGAGGGATGCCGAGTTTCAGTTTTTCGTTGGCCTCCAGAATTTCCAGTCGGCCGTTCACCAGAAAACGATTTTTGCCGATGCGATAATAAAGCGGCGTCTGTGTGTCGTATTCGTCATCAATATCGCCGATGACCTGTTCGATCACATCTTCCAATGTGACAATGCCGCTGGCCGCGCCAAACTCGTTGACCACCACCGCCATCGGTTCCCCTTTGCGCTTCATCGTCACGAGAAGTTCGTCGAGCGGCATCCCCTCCGGAATATAATAGGCGGGGCGCATCAGCGCTTTCACCGAGGCTTCTTTGTCGGCCATCAGCAGATCGATATTGTTCAAAATGCCGACGATGTTGAAAATGCGATCCTGAAAAATCGGGAGCCTCGAATAACCTTTTTCTGCAAAAGCGTTGGAGGCCTCTCCCAATGTGGTGGTGAGGGGAAGGGCCTCCACATCGACCAGCGGAATCATGATGTTGGTCACCCTTTTTTCGGCCAAATCAAAAATGCGGGAGATGATGGTCCGCTTGGCGGGGGTGCGGGTGCTTTCGGGTTCCTCGCCGCCTTCTTTGAGAATCAATTCCAGTTCATCGCGCGTGACCGGCAATTCTCCTCCGACCCGTTTTGCCACCGTTCCCAAAAGGGCTTCGGTCAGTTGCGACAGAAAAAAAACAATCGGGAAAAAAATAAGTCCAAAAATTTTGATGACGTAGGCCGTTTTTAAAACGACCTGGTTGGCATAATGCTGATAGAGACTTTTTGGAACGATTTCGCCAAAAATCAAAAGGATGGGCGAGAGCAGAATGGCCAGGCCTTCATATCTCGGGCCAAAATGCTGCGTGATAAAATAGGTGGTGCAGACCGAAGCGGTGACGACCGAGAGATTGGTCCCCAACAGTGTGATGGAAAAAAACTTCGCCGGTTTTCCCAGAAACCCAAGAACCATGCGGGCCCGCTTGGAGCCTTTGCGGGCGGCGCTTCTCAATGCCAGTTTGTCGGCATTGACGACCGCCATTTCAGTTCCGGTGAAAAAACCCTCGGAGACGAGACAGACCAGCAGAATCAGAATGTATTGCCAGAGCGTCATTCCTGCACCTCACCAAAAAGTTCTTCCAGAACATCGTGCATGGTGATGATTCCGAGTGGTCGGTTGGAATCGCTGGTGGCAATCGCCATGTGAATTTTTTTCTGGCGGAAATCTTCCAACGCACTCTCCAGACTTTTTTTGTGGGAGACGAAAAAGGGCGGTCGCAGAATTTCCCGAATGGAAAGGGTTTGATCTTTTTCCCAGCGCCGGTTGAAGGCAAAAAGATCCCGCACATAGAGCAGGCCGATGATGTTGCCGGCAGCGCCTTCATGGATGGGGATGCGGGAGTATTGCGTTGCCTTGATCTGTATCAACAGTTCGTTGTAGGGCATGCCGACGGGAAGCGAAAAAATTTTTGTCATCGGCGTCATGATCTGCGAAACCGTTTTTGTTCCGAATTCGAACACATTGTGAATCAGCTCCCGCTCTTCTTCTGCCACCTGTCCGGTGGTGGCGCCGAGTTCCACCAGATAGCGGAATTCTTCCTCGACGATCAGCGGTGATTCTTTGCGCAATTCCCCGCCGAATCTGGAGATGATCCATTCTGAAAAGGCGACCAGCACATAACGGAGCGGGCGCAAGAGCCAGTAGAGGGGTTTTAAAAATATCATCATGATCGGAGCCATGGAGGGGGCAAAGTGGATGGCGACATTTTTGGGCAGGATTTCGCCGAAAAACAGGATGGTGAGTGTGCCGACAACAACCGATATGGTCGTCGCTTTTTCCCAGTTCTCGGGCCCGAAAAAACGCAAGACCAGACCGGCGATGATGATGGAAATGGAGATGTTCACAATCTCGTTGCCAAACAAAAGTGTCACCAGAATATCGCGGGGCCTGGACAAAAAATGGACCAGCTGTTTGGAGAGAGGATGGGTCGATTTCTTGAATTTTGCCAGCTGGGCGCGGCTTAAAGAAAAGAAAGTCGTCTCTGCGCCCGAGAAAAAAGCGGAGAGGAAAAGCAATACCGCCAGCAGAATAAAATACGAGAAAAATGGATTTAACATTTCATCCCACTTTATGTTCAAATCCCTTTTTTTGAAATGATAGAAGTTGGCCCTTCGAATTAACAACCTGAACGCCCGGTTTTCCTTTGACGACTTTGCCGATTTTGAAAATCTTTGGTCCCTGGCCCCTGGCCTGCCCCACGGAGGTCGCCATGGTAAAAGCCAGAATATAATCCTCTCCATACGTCAGGGCCTCTTTTAATTTTCCAACATGTGGCACCTTGTCGGCTTCAATCACAATTTTGACGAGGGATGCTTGGGCCATATGTTCCAGATCTTTGAGAAGACCATCGCTCACATCGATTGCGGCTTTGCATCCCTTTGAGACGAGCCACTCTCCCAATTTGATTTGCGGTTGCCATTGCCCGCGTTTGCCGAGCGCGCCGCCCACATAAACCGCGTCGCCCGGTTTTGCCTGCGAGCGGAGCATGGCTTTGCCTTTTTTTACTTCGCCCCAGACGGTGGTGGTGGCCGCAAAATCTTCTGGCGCGCGTGTGATATTGCCACCGGCCAGGGTCACATCAAATTTTTTGAAAACCCCGAGCAGTCCCTTGTAGAATTTTTGAATGTCGGTTGTTTTAAAGTGGGCGGGGAGGGCGAGGTTGATCCAGGCGTAGCAGGGCTTTCCACCCATGGCCGCAATGTCGCTCAATGCGGCGGCCGCGGCTTTGGCACCCCAGATATTCCAGGAGCCCCAACTTTTTTTGAAGTGGATATTCTGGACGAGAGAATCGCAACTGATCAGAATATCTTTGTTGCCCGCGCGAATCACACTGCAATCGTCGCCGATGCCGATTTGGAGGGGGCCCTTTTTTCTCGGGATGTTTCGGGTCAGTTTTTCGATGAGTTCTGTTTCTGTCATGGTCCTTGAACGGGAACGAATTTTCCATCGCGGATGGTGATCAGTTCCGGCGGCCATGTGGAAACTCTCTGTTCTGTCCATGAGAGGGGGCCCGCCACCGAGGGAAAACTCTGAATGCCCAGTAATCCGTTTCGCACAGACAATGGTTGCTCACTGCCAGTGGAGGCGATGGCCTGCATCAGGAGTCTCGCCGAATCATAACCAAAAGCCTCCAGCCAGGCAGGCTGGTTTCCGTAGGCCTTAAAAAAATCGCCGGAGAATTTTCTCGCCGCTTCCAGATTGGCTTCCGGATAGAAAGGGGTGTCGAACAGGGCTCCCTCCAGCGCGGGGGAGGCCCCGGCAAGAAGTTGGGGGTGATACCATCTGGAGGTGCCAATCAGTTTGGGTCCCTGGATATTGAGAGCCGCCAATCCTTGTGCCATTTCGGCAACCTGTTTGTAGGAATCGGGGATAAAGATACCGAGTGTGTCCGGTTTTTTGCCCCCCAATATTTTTTCAACAGCCGGCTCTTTCGACAACTGTTCCAACATTCCGACAAAATCGGGGATGTCTTGGGCATAACTTTTTTCGGCGATAATTTTTCCGATGCCGCTTTTCTGCAACTGGGCGGCAAAAAGGTTTTTGTATTCCTCGCCATATTTGCTTTTGGGATAAATAATGACAAATTTTTTCAAATCGGTTTTTGAGAGTTGGTTGACGAGCGCTGTCACTTCTGTTTCGGGGAGAAGCGTGTGTTGAAAAATAAAATCGCCCGCCTGTGTGAGCCCCGCTTGTGGCGCCAGCACAATCACCGGCACGCCAAGCATTTGCGCCTGGGTTGTGGCACTTGCCGCCTCTACAGAGGTCAGTGGCCCGATGATGGCGGAGACTTTTTCTTTTTCGACCAACTCTTTGAGTGCTTCGGCGGTGGTGCCGGCATTTCCTTTGGTGTCTTTCACCACAATCTGTATTTTGGAGGTGGAACTTCCACAAGGATCAAACAGGCCGATGGCACAGGAAATGCCGTTCAGGGCCGAATCTCCAAAACGCGAGAAGGAACCGGTGAGTGGAAGCAGAACGCCGATCTTCAAGCCGGCCAGTCCCAAACGGCTTTGAATTTCATCCGCCATTTTTTTTGCGTCGCCATAGACATCACTTTTGGGATAGCTCGCAAGAATTCTGTCAAGGGCGGTCAGGGAAAGGGGATAGTTCGATTCGTCGTAGGCCTTTTGAGCCTCTTTAAAAAGCAGGTCGGGATCGTTCCAGACTTTTTGGAGTTGGGCCGGAGGAGCGTTTGCTCCTGTGGCTTGCGGTTTGGGAGTTTCAAAGGTGGCGCAACTGCAAAGGAAGAGCGCGGCCGTCATCCATAATGACAAAAGAATTTTCAATGCGTTTTTCCTTTCGCAATCGTCACCAATGCCGGACGGAGCAGACGGTCATGCAGAAGATAACCCTTGCGATGACAGGTGACGATCTCGCCCTCGTTGTGTTCGTCGCTCTCCACTTGGGTCAGGGCTTCGTGAAAATGGGGGTCGAACATTTTGCCTTCCGTCTCCACCTCTTTCAAATTCAATTTTTTGAGTGCGCTCATGAAATGACGATGGGTCAGATCGACCCCTTCGATCATTCCCTTTGTTTCTGGTGTGGCGTCGGTAGGCAGGTGTTCCAAAACCCGGTCGAAATCGTCCATCACCGGGATCAATTCGCGAATCAGACTTTCGTGGCTGTATTTGCTTCGCTCTTCGTGTTCCTTGCTGACGCGCTTTTTGTAATTGTCAAAGTCGGCCATCACGCGGAGCAGTTTGTCGCGATTTTGTTTCGACTCTTCCTCGGCGGCGTGGAGTTTTTCGTCAATCGCTTCCGGTTCCGGCGGAGACTCTTCCTTCTTTTTTCCGTCGAGCATTTTTTTGAGTTCGTCCACTTTTGTTTTGGGGGTGTGGGTCATATATTTAGTCCAGAAAAGAGCTGACCAGTTTTGCGGTGAAGTCGACCATCGGGATGACCTTTTTGTAATCCATGTGCACCGGACCGATCACGCCGAGTGTTCCCAGAATGTTTCCGCTCTGCGTGTAGGGGGCGGTGACCAGACTCAAACTTTTGACCGCATCGCACCGGCTCTCTGTGCCGATGAAGATGCGCACGCCGGAACTCTCCAGACACGAATCGAGAACTTTCAGCAGTTGTTGCTTCTCACCCAGCGATTTCATCATCTTGTGAATATCTTCCATGCTGGAATAATCGGCCTCCACAACCAGATCTGTTTTGCTGATGCCGTTCAAAAGTTCCTGTGAAAAGAGCATGGCCTTGGAGAGAAGGCGATCATATTCATGATGCACCTGCAACAATTCCGACGAAACTTTTTCCCGCGATTCTTCCAGCGTGAGGCCGACGAAGCTGGCATTACAGTAGTTGTTTATTTTTTCGAGTTCGCGGTGGTTCAAGTCTTCATGCACTTCCAAAATTCTGTTTTCCACCACGCCGCTTTGCGAAACAAAAATGCCCAGCAGGCGGGCGTGCGAGAGGGGCAAAAATTCGATGTGTTTGAAAATGGTTTTCTCAAGATTGGGAGTCAGCACCAGACCGATATATTGCGAGATCGTGGCCAAGGCGGTGCCGGTCTGTTGCAACATCGAGCGGATATCTTTTTTTGGTGACAGGTAATG
This sequence comes from Deltaproteobacteria bacterium, assembly GCA_030648035.1. Classification (GTDB taxonomy): domain Bacteria; phylum UBA10199; class UBA10199; order SPLOWO2-01-44-7; family SPLOWO2-01-44-7; genus JAUSII01. The sequence goes on from JAUSII010000088.1 coordinate 10,817, forward strand.
GTTCTGGATGGCCTGTTTTTCTCCCTCCGAGAGAGGGCGTTGTTCCACCAGTGTGTCGACATAATAGCGGATTCCCTTTTCGGTCGGTATTCTGCCGGCGGAGGTATGGGGCTGGGAGAGATAGCCCATCTCTTCCAGATCGGACATGACATTGCGAATCGTGGCCGACGAAAGGCGGCACTTTGTTTTTTGGGCAAGCTGGTTCGAACCGACCGCCTCGGATGTGGCGATATAATCGGTCACCAAAAGACCCAGAATTTCCTGATAGCGGGGGTTTTCCATATATTGAGTTCGCAATGAGGCGCCAAGCTAACAGGCCGTTTTTTTGATGTCAAGAGATGGCTCTTCTATCAAGTGTCGGGGGCCTGTCAGACAAAAGCCTGCACGCCCTCAAAACAGATCGGGCTGACAGACTTTTGTCTGCCACCCCTCTACACTATATTTTTCCAGGCAATCCTGTTGCCCTATACAGAATTCGGTAAATGAAAATAATATTGCCTCTCCGAAAGCAATTGGATAGGGAGGGCGGTATGGATATCAGACCTTTTTCAGTGTTGCCTTTCATTCCCTTTCAGGCCGTTGCTTTGCTGCCACCCACTCTTGATAAACCCGATGTTTATTCGAAAGTTCTAACGCCTTCTTCGGTTGTCGCTCCTGTTGTTTTTGCTGCAGCAACTTTTTTAAGCTCTTCTGCGTTTGCTTTTGGAAAGGATGCGACGCTGACAGCAAATGGGGGTGTCCAAAATATTCTTTCGGCAGCGCTACTGATCGGAATTGTTTGGGGAAATGGAGAAATTGTGAGGATCGTCCATTTTCCCCGATTGCGGAATTTGTTGGATAACGTGGGGTGGAAAGCGACTCAGCTCGCCTATTTTTTTCAGCAACGGTTAGATGGCGAAAAGTTTATGAAAAGTCTTGCGCGTTCTTCCAATCTTTGTTGGGCCTATGCTGTTTATTTGATTGAGAGTCTTCTTCGCGATCCAAATCATCGTGACCCGCATAATTCCAAAAAATATTTGGAGAGATTGAAACAGGTCTTGGAGTGTCGTTTGGAATATCTTGAAGAAGTGAAAAGAGGATTTAATGAAATACAATTTCTTCGGGATCAGATCAAAAAGTTGGAAGGGTTGATTGCCGGTTTGGAAGGAAAAGATGTCCGAGAAACACATTTGGAAGCCGTGCTGGATGTGGCTCAATTAAGAGTGGATATCCAGGCCGGAAGACAACTGGCCTTGCGAGCGGTTGATTAGCATTGCCGCTTTTTTCAGAATCTGTTAGTCCGCAAAGCATGCAATTGAAACTTTATCACTATTGGAGATCTTCCTCGAGCTGGCGGGTGCGATGGGCTTTTGCGATCAAGAAGATGCCGTGCGCGTTTGTGGCGGTTGATCTTTTGAAAGGGGAGCAGAAGGGTGATGCGCATTTGAAGCGCAATCCTTCGGGGCATGTTCCGGTTCTGGAGGTGGAAGACGGGGGAAAAACATTTTTTCTGACCGAGTCTCTGGCGATTATTGAATGGATGGAAGAGATTCAGAAAGAGCCCTCTCTGCTCCCGGGCAATTCTTTTCAGCGCGCCCGCATTCGCGCACTCTCCGAGATCGTCAACTCCGGCACCCAGCCGGTGCAGAATTTGAAAGTTCAAAAATTTCATTCTTCCGATCCGGAAAAACAGAAAGAGTGGACCCGTCACTGGATTCGCGAAGGTTTGTCGGCTTATGAAAATCTGGTGAAGGAGACAGCGGGAAAATTTTCTGTGGGCGACACTGTTACAATGGCCGATCTCTTTCTGATTCCGCAATGCTACAATGCCAAACGCTTTGATGTTCCACTCTCTGAATTTTCAACGATTGCGCGCATCGACGCCGCCGCTTTTCAAACGTCGGAGTGCCAGGCCAGCGCCCCGGACAAATTTCAACCTTAATTTTCACAAAGATTACTGCCCAATGCCGGCTCTCTCTATTTTTGCTTTCGGGTTTGATTTCATTTGGGCCGCGGGAGGGCTGGGTGAGGGGGCGGCCTGTTCCAGGACGGGTGTGGGGGATGTTGGAAGCACCTCTGTTGCCGTGCCGGCGCCCTGTTTGTAATCGGGAATGAAAGTCAGATTCCCCTGCATGTCGCCTAGTACGGCGCGCAAATTTTTGTTTTTGGCCAGAAATGTTTTTCCGTTGGCCATGCCCATCACATAAATGCCGGTGGCCAGTGCCTCGGCTTTTGCGGCGCTGACGGTGAAAATGGTGACCGATTTTAGATCGGAGTTGGTGCCCGATTTTGTTTTTGGGTTGATGATGTTGATCGGCCCGCTGTTAGTGGTGACAGTGGAGGCGGCGACATCGGTTGCTTTGTAGAAGAGGGCGCGCTTGGCATATTTTTCGGTGGGGGTTACGACAGGAACTCTCCACGGCCCATTGATATCGTTGCCGCGCGCCACAAACATGTCACCCACCTTGACGAGACAATTTTTCCAGCCGGCGGTGTTCATCTCATCTGCAATCTGGTCCGCCAGAAAACCTGGAAGCATGTATCTTAAATTGATGACGAGATTATATTCTTTGATTTTGAGTTCGTTGTCCTTCAATTTGACGTCGACTTTTTTGTAGTTGGGTTCTTCCGAATCAAACGTGATGTCAAAATAGCCGTCGGTCCAGCGGGAGACATCGAGTCCGATGGCAACCGCCCTGGCCAGCTCCGGGCTCACCATATAATTGTCTTTGATTTTTTTCTGGTTGATCGACCCCAGTTCGCTGGAGGGATTGTCGGCATCAAGTTTGTCGTAGGTCAGCTTGGCGTGATCCATGGCACTGTAGAGCGATTCCTGAATCTGCGTTTTTGCCTGGGCCTCTCCAATGACATAGATTTTCACTTTCCATTTATCGGCGATGGAATCTTCCAGATAAAATTGCGTCGCCTGTGCGAAAACCAGACGAGGCAGGCAAATCAACAAAGCAGTGATCAGCAGACGTTTCATGGAGGACTCCTTTTTCTAGTCCGGAATCCGGACAAATTTTCCATTCTGATCGATCAGCACGGAATGGTTTGCTGCTCCGGCCACCTTCAAAATCTTTTTGGCGTTGTCGAACCCCGCGGCGAAGGCGGCTGTGGCCATTCCTTGCGCCCTGCAGGCCCCTTCTTCGGTGAAAACAGTGACCGATTTCAAATCGGAGGGGATGCTTGCGACTCCCTTTTCATCCTGATTGACAGTGGCAGAGGCGATGTTCCCCGCCTTGTAGAAAAAAGCATGATGCGCGGTGGCGGTGGTGTTGTCTATCACCGGAATTTTCCAGGAGCCGTTAAAGTCCCGGCCGCGTGATATATAAATACCACCTGTTTCCAGCAGATTATTGCTCCAGCCCGCTTTTTCAAGATCCTGCATGATCAGATCGGCCAGATAACCTTTAAGCAGGGGCTCGATGTTGATGAGAATATTGTCGGTCTTGAATGTGACCTCGTTGTTTTTGATATCGACGACCAGTTTTTTTGCGAGAGGTTCTTTCAGACGCAGGGAGACCTGTTGTGAAGTGTTCAGGATCTGTGCCAGATCGGGACTGATCGAAAAAGTCCCCTTCGTGTTGTGACTCATCAGTTGAAAAACTTCACCCATGGGGTTTTGCGGGTCGAGCCTGTCCAAAACTTCTCGCGCGTGCAGGGCGGCCTTGTGAAAAGCCTCTCCGGCCTGGGCACGCTGACTGGAATCGCACACCAATGTGAGGTTGGCCTTAAAGTCGGGAGCGACTGTTTCAGAAAAAGTCATCTGAACCGCATCTCCCGCTATTACGGACAAGGGAATCAAGAGACAAAAATTAAAAACGAGGAGTACGTAACAAAACGAACGGCATGTCATTGCGAGCGTAGCGAAGCAATCCAGTTGATCATCGGGATTGCCACGGCCCCTTTGGGGCCTCGCAATGACATTTGTCGACAGCCTGTTAATTGTAGTCATGTAAGCACCTCTTTCAAATAGTGTCCGGTGTGCGATATTTTTTCTTTTGTTATATCTTCGGGTGTTCCTTCTGCCACCAGAAAACCGCCGGCATCGCCCCCTTCGGGCCCCAGATCGATGCAATAGTCGGCGCACTTGATGACGTCGAGATTGTGTTCGATCACGACGACTGTGTTCCCCTGATCGACGAGTCTATTTAACACATCCAGAAGTTTTTGAACATCGGCAAAATGCAAACCGGTGGTCGGTTCGTCAAGAATGTAGAAAGTTCTGCCGGTCGACCGCTTCGAGAGCTCGCGCGAGAGCTTGATCCTCTGGGCCTCTCCGCCGGAAAGAGTCGTGGCTTGTTGTCCCAGTTCGATGTAGCCCATCCCCACGTCCAATAATGTCTGGAGCTTTCCGCGAATGGTGGGGATGTTCTGAAAAAAGTTGAAGGCCTTTTCAATGGTCATGTGGAGAATCTCGGAAATATTGGATCCTTTATAGAGAATTTCCAAAGTTTCGCGATTGAAACGTCTCCCCTGGCAGACTTCGCACTCGACATAGACATCGGGGAGAAAATGCATTTCGATTTTGAGGATGCCGTCGCCTTCGCACGCTTCGCACCGGCCCCCTTTCACATTGAAAGAAAATCGACCCGCCTTGTAACCGCGCGCTTTTGATTCCGGGTGTTCGGCAAAAAGATCGCGGATGTGGGTGAAAATGCCGGTGTAGGTGGAGGGGTTACTGCGCGGCGTTCGGCCAATCGGCGACTGGTCGATGTTGATGACCTTGTCGATGAAGCTGACGCCGATAATGTCGTCCATCTTTCCCGCCGGTTCTTTGGAATGGTAGAGCCGCTGCATGAGACCCCGATAGAGTGTTTCGTTGACGAGCGTGCTTTTGCCGGAGCCCGATACACCGGTTATGCAGGTCAAGAGCTTCAGCGGGATGTCGACATCGATCGACTTCAAATTGTATTCGCTGGCTTTTTTGATC
>JAUSII010000089.1 GCA_030648035.1 Deltaproteobacteria bacterium
GAAGAGCAATTCTGACGGAGTGATCAACCCCTGATCAAAAATGGGTCCCTTGAGATAGGGGCTCAACAGTTCCACCATGGCGGCATTGGTGGTCCCCAATCCGCCCGGTGTGATGGGAAGGGTGCCCACCAGAATCACAATGGGAATATTGCACAAGACTTGCAGAAAGGGGACGAAGACACCAAAGGTTCTCAAAACAATATACATCGAAATGATCAGGGAAATGTGGATCGGGATGCGAAGCACAGCCAGCTTGAAATAATCGGAGAGTTTTGCCTCCTTGAAAATCCGGAAGATATCCTTTTCGCGGATCCATTTGAGAAATGCCCAATTTTTCTTTTCCAATTTTTTGAAGAGAGGTCCCTGCCAGAACAGCAGATTGAGTATGAAGAGAAAATAGGCAACCCCTGCAATGAGCCAGATGACGGTTTTTAATTCGATGCCAGCCAGCCTGAAATGCTGAAAAAAGGAACCGATCAGTGCCAGCGTAATGATCCAGTAGAGATCAATAACAGCGATAAAAAAGAAGATGCTGAAGACCTCCCAAAGGGGAATGTGGTGTTTGCGCTTGAGAAAATAGGCAAAGCCCGCCTGCCCTGCGGCATAATTCAAAACCATCATCAGATAGGTGGCCCCCCTGGCCGGAATCAGGTCTTTAATTCCGACATTGAATCCGAATCGTTGCAACATTTTGGACATGGCCAGAATATCGAAATAGTAGATGAGAAAAAAATAACCGATGGCAAAGGGAATGAAGGTCGAAAGGCGGACATATTGAAGCGCATTCCAGATTTTTTGAGGGGGATAGATATGAAATAACCAGGCAAAAATGCCAACGGCTACAACCCAAGGAATAATATTTTTAAGTTTTTTTGACAAGGCGATTCATTTATATAATCTTTCTTCCCAAAGCAACGAGATAAACCTCTGATGATGTTTTGCGGGTTGCTTCTGGAATAAAAGTGTCAAATCGCGTGAATGATTTTTTAAGTTCTTTTTTGAAATCATCCACTTCTCTCCCCGGAAAAACCTTAATGACGAGGTGGCCATTTTTTTTAAGAAACTTTTGCGCCACTTGCCAGACTTTTAAAGACAATTCATAAGAGCGATACGTATCTCGAAAAGCGATGCCGGAAATGTCGGGGGAGAGATCTGACAAAATCAGGTCGACCTCTCTTTGGCCGCTCAACGCTTGTTCCAAATCGGCCGTGAGATCCTGTTCAAAATCTTTTTGAATAAAAATCACATTAGAAGGAAGATGAATTTTTAGAGGAAGACGATCGATGCCGACAATTTTGCCTTTGGGGCCGAGTTCTTTGGAAAGAATCTGAAGCCAACCTCCGGGAGCGCAACCCAAATCGAGAACGGTCGAACCGGCTCTCCAGATTTTGAATTTTTTCTGGATCTCCAAGAGTTTATAGACAGCTCGACTGGCAAAGCCCTCGTTTTTAGCCTTCTGATAATAGCGATCTTTGCGATCATACATAGAAGCAACCTTTTCTGAAATCTGCCGATAATAATAATAGATGGCTGGAGAGTCTATGCTTACTTTGGGGTGAAAGGTCATCGATTCATCTCGAGTGGGCGTTTGCATGGGTGGAGAGTATGTAAAAACATAAATGATATCATATAGATATAATATTAAAATAAAACAGGTTTTGGCAAGGGTTTTGCAAGCCTAAACGACAAAAGGGGTGACTATGTTTTCAATCAAATTGTTTTCCAGCGCAGCACGTCAGCATATCGATGCCATTCATCCAGGTGGGTTCAAGGCCTTTGAGGCTGTATTAACGGGAGCAGGCCTTTCCGTTGCGTCTGTTTTTCAGAAGGCGGCAGGGACCTTTAAGTCCATTATTGGAATCAACAAAGGAATAGCCACCGCCAACAGCGCCGCCCGATTTGGAAGTATCGGCAATAAAATGGGAAACCCCGTTCCGCGGGCAGAATCCCTGGCCTCGATTTTGGATGTCTTGCCAAAACCTGTGGCAGAAAAACTGGCAGTGGCCTGGTTTAAAAATGTGGCTGCAAAGGATATTCCCATTCAGGGAAAGCAGGAGATAGCTGCTTAAAGCAAGAGGGAGGAAAATATGGCAACCCGACATAAAAAATGGACAAAAACAGAAGCGGTGAGAGTTTTTGAAATTCTATTGGAAAAGGGGAACACTCTTTTCTCCAGTCCTGGTTTTCGGGGACAGCTGACACGGGATGAAAGTCTCTTGGCCAACCAGTTTACCCGGGAAGCCAATGGTAATATCGCCTATCGCTCTGTCAGCTTCGATATCACCGATGAAATGAGTGACAACGACTTCTGGTCGCGCATAGAAAAGACGCCTTATAATGATTTGATCGAGGACAACGCGGCCATGGCCATCGTCAAGATGGCGGAAAAATTGAAATTAATGGAATAAAAAAATATATTTAAAATTTTAAGCAACTTTTTCTTCTTTCTGCCGATAATAAATAGTGAGAGAGAAGAAAAAGTTAATAACGGGGGAGCTGAAGGAATACAAAGCTCCCCCGTTTTTTTTGTGCCCAGAGGGAAGCTAAAAGGAGAGTAGTCGCCTTAAAGCGGTAAATAGAAAATTTGGGAAAAAAAACACCTTGGGGGTGTGATGAGTAGCTCTGTGTTCTTTGAAAACGTTGTGGGCAGGGACGGAATTGAACCGCCGACACGTGGCTTTTCAGGCCACTGCTCTACCGACTGAGCTACCTGCCCCCTTAAAAGAGTTTTGTTTGGTAAACAATATCGAAGGAGGTGTCAAGGAAAGCAAAAACTGGAAATAAAAAAAGTAAAAATTTTTTGGAAGTGGAAGTGATGAATAAAATTGAAAATAAAAGTTCGGCCTTCAAGTAAAGGTTGAGCTAAAAGGGTATGACGCGTTGCGCTATTGTTTGACGCTATAGGGATTGTATGGTACACACCCCTCATATCAAAAATGGATTTGAGGGCTAAAACGCTGTTAAAACAGCCAAAAGGAGGGTTTTACCATGTCGAAAGGGTCACCAATGAATCGGGAATTTAAAGTGGGAGATATGGCTGTTTATCCAGCTCATGGCGTTGGTAAGGTCATGAGCATTGAAAATAGGGAAATTGCCGGATCCAGGGCACAATTTTATATATTGAAGATCGTCGACAGTGGAATGACCATCATGGTTCCCACGACGAACGTTCGCAATGTCGGTTTGAGAGAGGTGATCGGCAACGAAGAGGTGGAAGCGGTTTATGCCATCTTGAAGGAGCGGGGCGAATACACCATCACCGAGCAGACCTGGAATCGTCGCTATCGGGAATACATGGATAAAATCAAAACGGGTTCGATTTATGAAATCGCCGAAGTTTTGCGCGATCTCTCCATGCTTCGTTTTGAAAAAGAACTCTCCTTTGGTGAGCGCAAAATGCTCGATACGGCCAGAAATTTGATCATCAAGGAACTGGCCATTGCCGAAGAAGAAGAAGAGAGTGAAATTTCCGGAAGAATCGATGTGATTTTTACCGGGAACAACGCCTGAACATGAAATTCGGTGCTGTTATCGTCGGCGGAGGGCAGGGCTCGCGGCTTAAGGCTGATGTTCCCAAGGCCTTTGTTCCTGTCGGCTCCAAGCCTCTGTTTTGGTATAGCCTCGAGGCATTTTTATCTCACCCCGATATTTCCGAGATTGTTCTCGTCTTGCCCAAAGAGAGACCCGATGTTTCCATTCCGAATCGATGCAAAATTATAACCGGCGGTTCATCGAGACAAGATTCTGTTTTTAACGGTTTGAACGCGTTGAGCCCCGACTGCGACGCCGTTTTGGTTCACGATGCCGCCAGACCCTTTATCACCCGCGACATCATCGACAGACTCGTTGCAAAATTAAAAGAGGGGAAGGGATGTATCGCGGCCTGGCCGGTTTCAGACACTGTGAAGCTGACCGAGGGGGAACACATTGTCAAAACGATCGACCGAACCCATCTCTGGGCGGCACAGACCCCGCAAGCTTTTCCGACCCA
>JAUSII010000097.1 GCA_030648035.1 Deltaproteobacteria bacterium
GAATGGAAAAGAGCACTCGGCATTCAATGGAGGACATGTGGCCCCCCCCAGCATCACGAGTGCTAAGACATTGGGTTCCACCACAGCAGGTGATATAACGATATCGCCAGCCCGTTCGTCCAGGCTGATGAAGTCATCATCCAGATCATGAGCCTTGAGGGTGAATCCGCGAAAGAAGGTGCTATTAACTTCACCCACCAGCTCAAGCACGATCGGATCGCTTCCCAATAGATTTCCATCTTGCCAAAAAGTTACCCGTGGCGGTTGTTGGCTGGGCCCTGCCGGGACTGCATCTTCCGCAGGGGTAGGTGGCGCTACGTCGGGTTTTATCGGTTGGGTGGCTACTGCCTCTTCTGATGGAGGGGGGAGCGACACGGTTCCTCCTACTTCAGAAGGTGAAAGGGTCGGGGAAGCGGCTTCTTGAGGCTGGCCACTATTGATACTTCCAACCTGTTTCAAAAAAGCCTGCATCTGCTCGTCACTTAATTGAGTGGTCTCGAATACCTTCTTCTCACAGCCTGCATAAAGAAGAAGGGTCACGATCGACGCTACACAGAGATATTTTTTCATAATATTTCCTCCATCTCGATTATGAGCAATTCTTGTGCCAAAAATGTTTTTAAAAATTTTTATTTTAAGTCATTGAAATTATTTAATAAAATTATTTCGGATCTACCTGAAATTTCAAAAAGAGTTTCCCCTTTCTCATTTCGGGTGAAATTAATTTTGACGATTGTCAATTCTTTGACGAAACTAAAAAGGGGTTGTCATATTTCATTTCACACGGTAAACAGTGGCGGCATTTATGGATAGCTATATTCCCCTCTTAATGTTGTTCGTCATTGGCCTCGCCCTTTCGGGGGGTTTTGTCGTGCTGTCCTATTTTGTCGGGGTGAAAAATCCGACGTCGGAGAAAATGGGACCTTATGAATGCGGTGTCGATCCGATCGGCACTTCGAGACAGCGGTTTTCAGTCAAATTTTATCTGGTCGCCATGTTGTTCATCCTGTTTGATATTGAAATTGTTTTTCTCTATCCTTGGGCCTCCCTGTTTCATCAGTTTAAGGCGGCAGGTCTTGGGACTTTTATTTTTGTGGAGATGGTCTTATTTTTAGGCGTGCTCGGTTTGGGGCTTGTTTATGTCATCAAACGTAATGCGTTGGAGTGGGAATAAAAAATGAGTTTTGGCGATATCATCACAACGAGGATCGACGAAGTGGTCAAATGGGGGCGCAAGTTCAGCTTGTGGCCTATGCCATTTGGAACTGCTTGTTGCGCCATTGAGTTCATGGGAGTGGTCTCCAGTCATTTTGATATTTCAAGATTTGGTGCCGAGCTGGTCCGCTTCAGTCCGCGCCAGGCCGATCTGCTGTTGGTGATGGGGACCGTCAATTACAAACAGGCGCCCATTTTGAAGCGCATCTACGAACAGATGTGTGAACCGAAATGGGTGATCTCCATGGGAGCCTGCGCCTCTTCCGGCGGTTTCTATGACAATTATTCGGTGGTGCAGGGAATCGATGAAATTATTCCGGTCGATGTTTATGTTCCGGGTTGTCCGCCGCGTCCGGAGCAGTTGATTGATGCGGTGGTCAAGCTTCAGCAGAGTCTGCAGGGGATCAAAGACAAAAAACCGGTTCTGCCCACGGCCAAACCGGTCGTTGCCTGAAAGGACAATCCAATGACGACAGCTATCCTCTCGACGCAAGTTCTTGAACAGCGCACCTTTCTCTCCAAAGTTTATAGTTGGATGGCCTTTGCGCTGGGACTCACCGCCATGACGGCGATGTTCACCGTTTCCAATGCCGCTATCAGGGAGTTTATCTTCGGCAATACCGGAATATTTTTTGGTCTGCTTCTGGCAGAACTGGGACTCGTGATGTTTCTCTCTTTCGCCATTCGCAAGATTTCTGTGACTGCCGCAACCGCCGCGTTTGTCGCCTATTCGGTGTTGAACGGTCTGACCTTGTCGGCGATTTTTCTGGTCTATACCAACGCCTCTCTGGCCTCCACTTTTTTTGTCACTGCGGGAACTTTTGGTGCGATGAGTCTCTACGGCTATGCGACCAAAAGAGATCTCACCTCGATCGGCAATCTCTGCTTTATGGCGCTGATCGGTCTTATCATTGCTTCTGTGGTCAATATGTTCTGGAGTAATCCGGCGCTCTACTGGATCACCTCTTATGCCGGGGTTTTGATTTTTGTCGGATTGACTGCCTACGACACGCAAAAATTAAAAATCATGAGCCAGTCGATTGACGAGGAGAGTGAAGAGGGGAAGAAAGCCGCCATTTTGGGAGCATTGACTCTCTATCTCGACTTTATCAATCTGTTTTTGATGTTGCTTCGAATCTTCGGCCGTCGTCGGTAATTGTTATCTGCTAAACATTGAATCGAAAGAGCATGATGTCGCCGTCCTGCACGATATATTCTTTTCCTTCCGATTTGTATTTGCCCGCACCCTTCACCGCCGCCTCACTTCCCAATGCCAGTAGATCATTATAATTGAAAACCTCCGCGCGTATGAACCCGTGCTCGAAATCGGTGTGAATGACTCCTGCGGCTTGCGGCGCTTTTGTTCCGCGCTGGATCGTCCAGGCGTGAACCTCTTTGGGGCCTGCGGTGAAATAGGTGATGAGATTCAAAAGATGATAGCCGGCATGGATCAGCCTATCGAGCCCCGCTTCTTTTAGACCCATCGCGCTTAAAAATTCTTTTTTCTCTTCGTCCTTGAGTTGGGAAATTTCCGCTTCCAGTTTGCCGCACAAAATAACCATGTCGCTGTTTTCTTCGGAAGCTATTTTCTGAACCGTCTCCACATGAGAATTGTTTTCTCCCGCTTCGGCAACATTGGCAACATAGAGCATCGGTTTTGCCGTCAACAGACAGAATTCTTTCAGGATTAGTTTTTCTTCATCCGAAAAAGTCAATTTGCGCACTGCCAATCCCTTTTCAAGCTGGAGCTTTATTTTTTTCAAAAGTTCCACCCGTTTGGCCGCATCTTTATTTGTTTTTAAAAGTTTTTCTTCTTTGTCGAGCCGTTTGGAGACGGCATCCAGATCGGTCAGGGCCAATTCCAGATTGATCACTTCAATGTCTTCTTTGGGGTCAACCTTGCCATGAACATGAATAATGTTGGGGTCTTCAAAACAGCGGACCACATGGGCAATGGCATCGACTTCCCGGATGTGGCTCAAGAATTTGTTTCCCAAACCCTCTCCCTGGCTGGCGTTTTTGACCAGGCCTGCAATGTCGACAAAGTTGACCGTGGTGGGGAGGATTTTTTCCGACTTATTCACCTTGGCCAAATAGTCCATGCGGGGATCTGGCACGAAGACCACGCCGGTGGAGGGGTCGATAGTGCAAAAGGGGAAGTTCTCCGCCGGCACCTGACAAGCCGTCAAAGCATTGAAAATGGTCGATTTGCCAGCATTGGGGAGTCCGACGATGCCAATATTGAGTGCCATGGGGACTCTCCATCTCAAAAATCGCAAAAATTTACTAGCCTTTTTTGGATGACTCCCTTACGATTCCGCCCAATGTTGGAAACAGTGCTCGGTACAACATGGTTTTCCAGTTCAAGTCTTGCTCCCTCTCTGTCTCTGTCACAAACCTCCACAACTTTCGAACCCCTCGACAATGTTGTTACCACCTCCACAGACCCTTTTGTTACACTGGCATTTCCATCCGAATTTTCTCTTCATGTCATATCGCCGGGGAGGAGAGGCCAGACGGTGTCGCCCCTGGTGCAATTGGCCAGGCGATTTGCAACGCATGCTCCCACGAATGAGCTGCAAACCCAGATGCGTTTGGGAAGGGAATATGGAAACGATTCTGTGGAGGTGAGAAATCTGCACGAGCTTCACCTGTTTTGTGGTCTCTTTCGGCGCACGCACGAAGACGGCGCCCCGCCGGTTTTTAAATTTGTTCTTGTGAGAGAGGGAGAGGGACAACGGTTATTTGTGGGGCGCGTGGTTCGGCCGGATTATTTGGGAAGAGGAGTCATTACGGTCGATCACACGACCATCGCCAGAAATGCCAAGCCGAAAGATGCCATCATAGCCGGGTTTGGTGGGTTTGATAGTGATGGAAGATTGGTTATATCCATCATTCCTTCCATGTATTATGGAGATGCGATACCACGAGCTGAAAACGTGGAAGAACTGGCCGATTTTTTGGGGGGTAATGCTTCTGTCTGGTTTGCTGAAAATCCGGAAGATCCTTACTTTCATACTTTTGAAGTTTTTTTGGAGTGGTATAGGAGATTGCCTACTGCCAACGCTGCTTAGCAACTTTTCTTTGAACCATCCGATAAGATAATAGACATGGAAACAATAGGTATCATCAGCTTGGGTTGTGCCAGAAATCTCGTCGACTCCGAGGTGATGGTGGGGTCTCTTAAAAAGGCCGGGTATCATATTGCCCAGGACCCGACCCTTTGCGATGTCATCATTGTGAACACCTGCGGGTTCATTGAAGCCTCCAAAAAAGAATCGATCGACACCATTCTGGAAATGGCGGGACTGAAGAAAAAAGGGCGCCTCAAAAAATTGGTGATGGCGGGGTGTCTGTCGCAACGTTATTCCACCGATCTGGCCGAAGCGATGCCAGAGGTTGATCTCTTCATCGGTACCGGAGAATTTCCCAAAGTGGCCGAGTTGTTGGTAGGGCAAGAAAGGGTGGCGGTGGGCAAACCGCGAGCTCTGGCCGATGAAACTTTTTCCCGCATTCTGGCCACGCCGAGCCATTCCGCTTATCTGAAGCTGGCGGAGGGTTGTCAGCATGCCTGTTCTTTCTGTGTCATTCCAAAATTGCGCGGGCCTTTGCGTTCGCGATCAATTGAATCTCTGGTAATCGAAACAAAACAATTGATGGATCAAGGGGTAAAAGAATTCAACATGATCGCTCAAGATTCCACCGGCTATGGCAAAGATCGCAAAGATGGTGCGACATTGCTGGGGCTCATGCAGTCGCTGACAAAATTAAAAGGTGAAAAATGGTTTCGACTTTTTTACGCCTACCCCCACGGTTTTCCGTTTGAGGTGGTCGACTTCATGCAGGGCGAACCGGAGCTGTGCAACTATCTCGACATGCCGATCCAGCACATGAGCGATCGCATTTTGCAATCGATGCGGCGTGAAGGGACGGCCAAAGATATTCGCAATATTATAGAGGGAGTGCGCCGAAAAATTCCCGATGTGACACTCCGCACCACCTGCATCGTCGGTTATCCGGGTGAGACCGATGCCGAATTTAAAGAACTCGTCGATTTTGTCGCCGAAGGTCACTTCGATCATGTCGGCGTCTTCACTTATTCAGAAGAAGAGGGGACCTCCGCCGCAAAATTAAAAGACGATATCTCTGCAAAAATAAAACGTGAACGCAAAAAAACGTTGATGCAGGTGCAACAGCGCGTCTCCAAAAGCCGCAACGAAAAATGGATCGGCAAAACGGTCCGCGTTTTGGTCGACGGCCCCAGCAAAGAATCGCCGCTCGTCATCACCGGTCGCCATGAGGGTCAAGCCCCCGATGTCGACGGCATTGTCTATATCAACGAGTGCGACCTTCCCGCCGGAACTTTCGCCAAAGTAAAAATTACCGAGGCGCATGAATATGATTTGGTCGGTGGTATTGCCTAACGTTTTACCTTGTAATGTGTTGATGGGCCTTTACCGAAGCACTATTTAAGTATTCCACCCTCTCGGATCAGCACTAAACTTCTTAAGAATATTTTCCTGTGCGGCGGAGATAACTCTCGATTCTCTGGCGACCTGCAGAAGAGTTTCAAAGTCGGTGAGGGTGGTGAGTTGGCAGTGGATCTCTTCAAATTTTTTTGAGGCTTCCGGAAAACCGTAGCTGAAAATCGCCAGACAGTGATCGACTTTTGCACCCGCCTCGCGCAAGGCTTCAATTGCGGCAACACTCGACCCGCCGGTGGAGACGAGATCTTCAATCACCACTGCAGCAACTCCCGGTTTCACCTTCCCTTCCACCAAATTCTGTTTGCCGTGATCTTTGGTGGCGGCGCGAATGTAGACCATCGGTTTTGTCAATCGTTCTGCAACCAGAGTTGCCTGCGGAATGGCACCCGTGGCAACGCCGGCAATCAATTCTGCTTCGGGACATTTTTCCTTGATGCAATGGCAAAAAGCCTCTTTCACTTTTCGGCGTGCTTCCGGAAAGCTCATCAGCAGACGATTGTCGCAATAGATGGGAGATTGAATGCCGCTCGCCCAAGTGAAGGGTTGATCGGGGCGAAGCGTGACCGCGCCGATGTGAAGCAGGAGTTCCGCGATTTCTTGTTTGATGGACATTATTCCGTTCGCCTTGAGCGGGGAGCTAACAAATATCAATCAACTTGTCATTCCCTAATGAGTGTGGCATCCCATCCCCCCATGGCTAATGAACTGATTTTAAATGTGACTTTGGGCGAAACCCGCGTGGCTCGTTTGGAAAACGGTGTCGTCTCGGAGCTCTATATTGAGCGCACCCGCGAACAGGGCGTTGTCGGCAACGTTTACAAAGGCAAAGTCGTTCGCGTTTTGCCCGGCATGCAGGCGGCCTTCATTGAGATTGGTCTGGGGCGGACGGCGTTCCTCCATGCCTCTGATGTGGTGCAGGAGATGACCCGCTTTGAAGCCGAGATCGATTCGGAAGAAGAAGGAATAGACGAAGAGGGCGAAGAGGGGGATGAAAAAGAAGAGGCCGAAAAAAAACCGCGCAAATTTACCCATCGCCGTGGACAAAAAATTGAAGATCTTTTGAAAGAAGGCAAAGATATTCTGGTTCAGGTTGAAAAAGAACCGATGGGAACCAAGGGCGCCAGACTCACCTCACACATTTCTCTCCCCGGCCGCTATCTGGTCTACATGCCGACCGTCAATCACATCGGTATTTCCCGCCGCTTAGGTGATGACAAAGAGCGCAAACGTCTGCGCCAGCTGATCGATCGCTCGCGCCCGAAGGGGAGCGGTTTCATTATTCGCACCGCCTGCATCGGCGTCTCCGACGAAGAGATCACCGCCGACATGGAATATCTGATTCGCACCTGGCAGGAGATTGAACAAAAAGCCGCCTCCGCCAAATCGCCGGCGGTCATTCACTCCGAGCTCGACGTGGTGTTGCGCGTGGTGCGCGATCTTTTCACCTCCGATATCGACCGCATGATCATCGACAGCGACGGCGCCTGGGATCGCGTGCAAAAGTTCATGAAAGATTTCATGCCGAGCATGAAGAGCGACATCACCCTCTATAACGGACACGAGCCGATCTTCGATCATTTCGGAATCGAAATTGAAATCACCCGCGCGCTGGGACAGAAAGTCTGGCTCAAAAGCGGCGGCTACATCATCATCGAGCAGACCGAGGCCCTGACTGCGATTGACGTCAACACCGGCCGATTCGTGGGGCGCCGCAATCTGGAAGACACCATTTTGAAAACCAATCTCGAAGCCGTGAAAGAAATTGTCTATCAACTCCGCTTGAGAAATATCGGCGGCATCATCATTCTAGATTTCATCGACATGGAGCGCCACGCCAACCGGACCAAAGTTTTTAACTCTCTCAAAGAAGCGCTCAAAAACGATCGGGCGCGCACCACCATCACCAAAATTTCGGATCTGGGTTTGGTCGAGATGACGCGCAAGCGGACGCGCGAGGATCTGCGCCGCCAACTGACCGACCCGTGCCCCTATTGCGAGGGGAAAGGTTATCTCAAGAGTGCGATGACCGTTTGTTATGAAGTTTTCCGCGAAATTCAGCGCGAGGCCCCCGAAGGAAAAGGAAAACAGATTGTGGCTTATGTCCATCCGCAAGTGGCCAACCTGCTTTATGACGAAGAGCGTAAATGGTTGGAGAATCTGGAAGAGCGTTTCAAAAAAAGAATCAGCGTCAAGGCGGTCCAGGAATATCACCTCGAACAATTCGACGTCGCCGAAACTTAAAACGGAATTGTGACAAAAAAGGCGGCACCGATCTCGATTTCCAGATTACTCGAATAATAAAAGGGAACGGTGGTCAGAGGATTCAAATGATCTTTGATGTGCTGGTTTCTGTCATCCCACTGCTCCAAAGGGAGTCGGGTAAAGGAACGGGAATCGCTGATTAAGCCTGTGGGGGCATTTTTTCTGGGGCTGATCTGAACGTCTTGGGCGAATGCAGAAGTGCTGAAAGTAATAAATACCAGTAAAATCAATGAATAAGAGGCCTTTTTCATCTGCGTTGTGTCCCTCTAATATAGTTATCGTCAGGAAATGGAAAAAGTTGCTTATGAAGTATTGACTTGAAAGGGGGAATCCGTTACTTAGCGCCCCTCGTTTAAAAGGAGATTTTATGTATGCCGTTGTCGCTGCAGGTGGAAAACAATATAAAATAGTGGAAGGGGACAAACTCTTCGTCGAGAAGATCGAGGGAGAAGCTGGAACCAAAACGGTTTTGGATCAGGTTTTGTTGATCGGTGGAAAGGGAGACATCCAAGTCGGCAGTCCCTTTTTGTCCGGAGTCAAGATTGAGGCCGAAATTGTTGAGCAGGGAAAAGCCAAGAAAATTCTTATTGTCAAAAAGAAACGCCGCAAAGGTTATCGCAAAAAACAGGGACACCGCCAGTTGTTCACGGTGTTGAAGATCAATAAAATAGTGGTGTAGTATTGGATGTTTGGATTTGGACGTTTGATTTTTCGCGGGAGCGACAATGGCACACAAAAAAGCGGGTGGATCGACAAAAAACGGCAGAGATTCCCACGGACAACGCCGCGGCGTCAAACGCTACGGCGGACAGTTCGTCAAAGCCGGCAATATTCTGGTTCGTCAGTGCGGCACCAAAATTCATCCGGGTGAGAACGTTGGCGTGGGCAAAGACTGGACCATTTTTGCGAAGATCGACGGCTTTGTGACTTTCGGCCGCAAAGGCAAAGACAAAAAACAGGTCAGCGTGTTTGCAACAAACGTAGCGGCATAAAAATTTGAAATACAGAAGCCAGAGCACAGCCCTCTTTATTAAGGAGGGCTTTTTTATTTATGAAATTTATCGACGAAGCAATCATCGAAATCAAGGCGGGCGACGGCGGCGACGGCTGTCTGAGCTTTCGTCGTGAAAAATATGTCCCGCGCGGTGGTCCCGACGGCGGTGATGGTGGTGATGGCGGTGATTGCATTCTCAAAGCCAAGCAGGGGCTGACCACACTGATGGATCTCAAATTCCGCAAACATTTTGAAGCGGGTCGTGGCGCAAATGGAGAGGGTCAAAAGATGTTCGGTGCCCAGGGAAAAGATGTGACCATCCATATTCCCATAGGGACCATTGTCAAAAATGCCAAGACCGGAAAAATTCTGGCCGACATCAGCAAGGAGGGTCAGGAGGTCATCATCGCCAAAGGGGGAAGACGCGGCAGAGGCAACGCCCGCTTTGCCTCTTCGACCAACCAAGCTCCGCGCACTTTTGAAAAGGGCGAGCCTGGTGAAGAACTTCGCATTCGTCTGGAGCTCAAACTTCTGGCCGATGTCGGATTGGTCGGGTTTCCAAATGCCGGCAAGTCGACACTCATCTCCTCCATTTCAAATGCCCGTCCAAAAATTGCCGGCTATCCCTTCACCACCAAGGTGCCGCATCTGGGTGTGGTGCAAGTCGACCGCGAAAAAAGTTTTGTGGTAGCCGACATTCCGGGATTGATCGAAGGCGCCCATCAGGGTGCCGGCATGGGGATCCAGTTTTTAAAACATATCGAGCGGACCAAAGTCCTGCTTCACTTGATTGATCTCACCGACCCCGAGCATCCAGACCCTTTAAAATCCTACAAAGTCATTTGCGATGAGATGAAATCTTTCAGCCCCGATCTTTTAAAAAAACCGGAGATAATTGTTTTGACCAAGATGGATTTGCCCGAGGTTCGGGAGATGCGCTCCAAGGTGGAGAACCTGTTCAAGAAAAAAGGAAAAAAAGTTTTTGCAATTTCGGCCCCCAATCGCGAAGGCTTGGAGGCGTTGGTAAAAGAAGTGGCCCAACGCTTGACTTGAGTCTGCGGATTGATAAGGTGACGACGATGACACCCAAACAACTTTTGAAAATAGTGGTCGAGGCGGCTGAAGATGTTCAGGCTGTCGACCTGCTTGTGCTCGATCTCACCCACCTGACCAGCTTCACCGATTATTTTGTGATCTGCTCGGGACGCTCCGATACGCAGGTGAAAGCCATCGGAGATTCCATCTTGAAAAAGGTGAAGGACAAAAAGCGTTTGCCCATTGGAGTGGAGGGACACAGAGAGGGAGAATGGGTGTTGGTCGATTTTGGAGATGTTGTGGCCCACATTTTTCATCAGGAAGTCCGCGAATTTTATAATCTGGAAAAACTCTGGGCTGATGCCCCGCATATCAAGTTATGAACCACATCCCCTTGATGCTCATCATTTTGGACGGTTGGGGTGTTTCACACGAAACCAAAAATAACGCCATCGCCCAGGCCAAAACTCCCAATTGGACTGGCCTTCAGAAAGAATATCCCTCCACTGTTCTTGATGCCTCCGGGCAGGCGGTCGGTTTGCCCGCCAAAATCATCGGTAATTCCGAAGTGGGCCACATGAATATCGGCGCGGGTCGCATTGTTTATCAGGATTTAAGCCGTATCAATCAATCGATCAGTGACAAAAGTTTTTTTAAAAATCCCATTCTGCTTGAATGTGTTGCAAAGATAAAAAAATCGGGCGGGGTCCTGCATCTGATGGGGCTTGTCTCCGATGGCGGTGTCCACAGTCATATCGATCATCTCTTTGCCCTGCTCGATTTCGCCAAAGAACAGAAAATCGAAAAAGTTTTTGTCCACTGCTTCACCGACGGGCGTGACACTGCACCCCATGGCGCCGAGCTCTACATTAAAAATCTTCAGGAAAAAATAAATGGGGTGGGCAATGCCGCCATCGCCACCGTGATCGGAAGATATTACGCAATGGATCGCGACAAACGGTGGGAGAGAACGACTCTCGCCTACAATGCGATGGTCAAGGGAGAAGGGGATCGTGCCCCATCCGCCGGTGCCGCAGTGGCAAAGGCTTATCAAAATGGGACGACCGATGAATTTATTCTCCCCACCATCATCGAAAAAAATGGAAAACCGGTCGCCACTCTCTGTGATGGTGACGGCGTTCTCTTTTTCAACTATCGCTCCGACCGTCCCCGTCAACTAACCGTCATGCTCAATGATAAAGAGTCACCCAAGTTGGCGACGTATGTCACTATGACCCGTTACGATAAAACATATCCCTACCCCAATATTTTTCCGCCGCAGAATCTCGACAATGTTTTAGGGGAAGTCCTGAGCAAAAATCATTTGAAGCAGTTTCGTATCGCCGAGACGGAGAAATATGCCCACGTCACCTATTTTTTCAACGGAGGCAGGGAGGTGGAGTTTGCAGGAGAAGAACGGCAAATGATCCCCAGCCCGCGCGATGTGGCCACCTATGATCTCAAACCGGAGATGTCGGCGGAGGGCATCACCGAAGAAGTCTTGAAACGTCTCGACCAGAAAAAACAGGATGTGACCATTCTCAATTTTGCCAACACCGACATGGTGGGACACTCCGGGCGTCTGGAATCAACAATCAAGGCGGTGGAGACGGTCGATCATTGTCTCGGAAAAATTCTGGAAAAACTGAAGACGCTTGGGGGCACAGCGATCGTGACCTCCGATCACGGCAATTCGGAATGCATGGCCGATGGTCAGGGTCACCCGCATACCGCACACACGCTTAACCGCGTTCCATTTGTTCTGGTCGGCCCCGATGCCAAAGACTTCCGATTGAAAGATTCGGGCAAGCTCTGCGACATCGCCCCGACTATTTTGGAATTGCTGGGCATACCACAGCCCAAAGAAATGACAGGCAGTTCATTGTTGTCATCCTGAGCGTAGCGAAGGATCCCGGGATTCTTCGCTACGCTCAGAATGACAATATACCAATCCCTCCTCTCCCTCATCTTTCCCCGCCGTTGCATTGAATGTCACGCGTGGTTGGAGAGTGCGGAGAAAGAGGCAATCTGCCCCACCTGTTTCTCCCGTCTTAATTTTTTAAAAGTGGAAGCTCATCTTCCCAAAATCGGCAAAAAATATTTTGAAGAGGCCTGGTCAGTTGTGGCTTATGAACCGCCGGTGCTCGACTGGATTCATCAATATAAATATCACCGCCAATTTCATCTGGGCCCGGCTCTCTCTGATCTTTTTTTGAAACTGGATCTGCCGTGGAAAAAATATGATGCGATTGTGCCGGTCCCCCTGCATTGGTGGCGACAGGTGCGCCGGGGTTTTAACCCCAGTCATCTGTTGGCGCATCAATTGGCGCAAAAAACAGGCAGACCCCTCTGGCATTGTCTCAAAAAGAAAAAGTCGACCCCGCCCCAGGCCAAACTCTCCAGCGAAGAGCGCCTGAAAAACATGAAAGACGTTTTCACCCCTCGTTTGAAAATGAAAACACAAATAAAAAAATCCCGCCTGCTTCTGGTCGACGACGTGCTGACCACCGGCTCCACCGCCAACGAATGTGCACGCGTGCTTATGAAGATGGGTGCCGCCCAAGTCGACGTATTGACGCTGGCGAGACCTTTATGAGTTCTCATTCCTTGCGTCTTTTTTGAGGCCTGTGCTACATTCGCCCCCATGTTCCGCGATTACACACAAGCCGCCATTGAAATTGCCCGCGAGGCGGGGGGGTTGTTGATCGACCGGCTTCACACCACGCGCACCATCGAATATAAAGATCACAATCGCTTTAACATCGTCACCGAGGTCGACAAGGCCTCTGAAAAGCTGATCACCGATTATCTTAAAGATAAATTTCCGTCGCACGATATTCTGGCTGAAGAGGGGACCGATGTAAAAACCGAATCGGAATGGCTCTGGGTCGTCGATCCGCTCGACGGCACCGTCAATTACGCCCACGCCTATCCGCTGTTTGCCGTTTCCATCGCTCTTTTGCACCGGGGCAAGCCGGTGGTGGGGGTTGTGTATGAACCGAACCGCGACGAACTCTATGTTGCCGAGCAGGGTGGCGGTGCGATGAAGAACGACAAACCGATTCGCGTTTCCAAAAACAATCGGCTGGATGGGGCCATGTTGTCGACCGGGTTTGCCTATAATGTGGCCGAAACCCGTCTCAACAATCTCAACCACTTCAGCAATTTTGTTTTGGAATGCCACGCCGTGCGGCGCGATGGTGTCGCTTCTGTCGATCTCTGTTATACAGCCTGCGGTCGCTTCGACGGTTTTTGGGAACGCTTCTTGAAACCGTGGGACATTGCGGCCGGAGTTTTGATTGTGAATGAGGCGGGTGGGCAGGTCTCGATGCTCGACGGCAAACCACTCGACATTTTCGGTGACGAAATTGTGGCGAGCAATGGAGTGTTGCATAAAGAGATGTTGAGGATATTGAAAAAATGATTGATCCCAATAAGAAAGAGGAACTTCCCGTCAACCCTACCGATGTTTGCTATCGCGCGTTTGCGTTGATGAAGTCGAAGCAATTTGCCGAGGCGGAAAAAATTCTGGTGAACAATCTGGCGCACACTGAAGAGCCGACGCCTGGCGCTCTCTATCATTCGGCACTTGGCGTACTCTATAAAATGCAGGGGGAATACAAAACCGCGTGGCGTCATTACACACGGGCGGAAAAATTGTTGCCGCAGGATCCCGCGCTGAAAATTATCATGGCCCGGTTGCTGATCGAACAATTCTCCGAATATGACCAGGCCATCAAGCGGGCCAAAAAAGTTCTGGAGATTTTGCCCGACAATCCCGTTTTTGCCCATCAGGCTTATGTCACCATGGGGTTGGCATATGCGCGCAAGGGGACGAAGAAAAAGGCAATCGAGGCGCTGGAAAAATCGTCGGGAAAAGATTTTGAAAATTTTGTAACGGCAAAGAATATCGATTTTCATCTGGTGGAGATGTGCTTGCGCAAAGGGTGGGGGGTCGACAGTTGTTATCGCTTTATGTCAAAAGCCCTGCAATTTGCCAAGAGCCGCAAGGAACAGCCCTTCGTCGACACATTTCAAAAAATGCTTGATGCGTTTGAAACGGAATATCCTTCGACAAGCTCAGGATGAACGGACTTCAAAATGTGGACCGACACGCACTGCCATCTGGCGGGAAAAGAATATGATGCCGACCGTGACTCTGTTTTTGCGCGCGCACGCGAGGCAAAGGTCGACACGTTTGTGGTGATCGGCGCGGGCGACGGGTTGGAGGCCAACACTCTGGCCATCGCGCTGGCCCAAAAGGAGAAGCAGACTTATGCCGCTATCGGCATCCATCCGCACGATGCCGGGGCGGTGGATGATCAGGAAAACTATTTGGAAAAACTAAAAAAGTGGGCCGCCGATCCAAAAGTGGTGGCGATAGGCGAGATCGGTCTCGATTATCATTACGATCATTCCCCCAGAGAGATACAACAAAAAAGATTTCGCGAGCAATTGGCCCTGGCCAAAGAGCTTCAATTGCCGGTGACCATTCATAGCCGCGAGGCGTGGGACGACACCGTGCGCCTGATTAAAGAATGTGGGCCGCTTGTCGCGGGTGGTGTGTTTCACTGTTTTGGTGGCACATTGGAAGAAATGAAACAGGCCCTCGATTTGGGGTTCTATATTTCCATTTCTGGAATTGTGACTTTCAAAAAAGTACAAAACCTGATGGAGGTCAGTTTGCAAATACCGCTGGATCGGATAGTCATCGAAACCGACGCACCCTTTTTAGCACCGGTGCCGCACCGGGGCAAGCGCAACGAACCGGCCTTTGTGGCGCTAGTCGGCGAAAAAATAGCGGAGATTCGGGGAATACCAAAAGAAGAGATGGCAAAGATAACAAGCGCCAATGCACAAAGATTGTTCGGCCTGTCATTGCGAGCGTAGCGCCTGCCCTGCCGACTGCAGGGAGGCCAGGGAAGCAATCCCGATAATCAACTGGATTGCCACGGCCCTTCGGGCCTCGCAATGACAACAAGGATGACTATGAATCCAATCAAAGAATTAAAAAAATACTGGCTTCTCGCCCTTCGCAAAAAAGATCCGGTGGCCTACAACATGTATCTGGCGACAGTCGATGTAAAAGGTCGGCCGCATGTGCGCACAGTTCTCATCAAATCGATCGACAAAAGTGGCATCGGTTTTGTCACGCACGCGCATGGGCGCAAAGTCGACCAGTTTGCACATTCCAAAATAGTGGAGGTCTGCATGGCCTGGCCCACGCTCGCTGTGCAGGCGCGTGTGACGGGAAAAATCAAGCCGATGTCCAAAGACTTGGTCAAAAAATTATGGACCCTGCGTCCCCGTGACGCGCAAATTCTTTATAGTCTGGGCATCGCACAGTCGAGCAAGATTCCCTCGTTTGAATATCTTTTGAAAAAAGTTTCAGCTTTGAGCAAAAAATGGAGCGACAAAAAGAACATCCCCTACTCCTCCAACTATACCGGTTTCGTGGTTGAACCGCAGTCGATTGAGTTCCTTCATCACAATCCCAGCCGCTTGAACCGCCGCGAATTGTGGACCCGCACCGCCAAAAGCTGGAGCAAAACCATTCTGGCACCGTAGAAAACAAAAAAGCCTTTTGAGATAAACTCAAAAGGCCTTTTGTTTTTAACCACCTTCTTAAAACTAGATCACCCAGTCTTTCAACTGCTTGCCGGCTTTGAAGCGCGGCACGCGACGCGCTTTGATGTTGATTTGCGCGCCTGTCTGGGGATTGCGTCCGATACGACCTTTTCTTTTGGCCGGATAGAACGTACCGAAGCCTGTCAACGTGATCTTGTCATTCTTGCGCAAGCATTTTGCAATGTTGTGCGTTGTGGCGTTGACGAGTTTTTCGGCTAATGCCTTGGAGCATTTGCAATCTTTGGCTACATAGGAAACGAGTTCTGCTTTTGTCATCTGATTCACCCCCCTTCCCAATCAGAATTTGCCTGCATTTGCCGATCACCCTTTTCCGGATGCAAAGGGGACCTGAATCTGCGGCAGTGTTTGTAATGATCAATTTATCGCAGACGACAAAGAGGCGTCAACCATAAACTCAAGCAAGACGTGAAAAAAATCGGTGTCTGTTCGGGAAACAATGATGGTCCAACGATGAGCTTTCGGTTGACATTGTGGCATGAGGTTTGCATAATGCCGCCCGCCCATATGGTTAAATCTGCAGAACTGATTCCGATTAATATCGAAGACGAGATGAAGGGTTCCTATCTTGATTACGCCATGAGCGTGATCATCGGCCGGGCCCTTCCCGACATTCGCGACGGCTTGAAGCCGGCGCATCGTCGCATCCTCTACGCCATGTTTCGCGAGGGGCTTCTCTCCAGCAAGCGCTATTCCAAGTGCGCCGGTGTGGTGGGCGAAGTCTTGAAAAAATATCATCCCCACGGCGATGCCGCCGTCTATGACACCCTGGTGCGCATGGCACAAAGCTGGAACATGCGCTACACCCTGATCGACGGACAAGGCAATTTTGGCAGTGTGGACGGAGATTCTGCAGCTGCATATCGGTATACCGAGGCGCGTCTCACCAAGATTGCCGAGGAGATGTTGGAAGAGATCGACAAAGAGACCGTCGATTTTGTCGCCAACTTTGATGGCTCCACGGTGGAGCCGGTTGTTTTGCCCTCCAAAATCCCGAATCTTTTGCTGAACGGTTCCGAAGGGATTGCGGTCGGCATGGCCACCAAAATTCCGCCGCACAATTTGAAAGAATTGATCGGTGGGTTGATCGCGCTGGTCGATAATCCAAAAATAACCATCCCTGAACTGATGAAATTTATCCCCGGTCCCGATTTTCCGACCGGCGCTTTCATTTGCGGCACCGAAGGGATCAAAAACGCCTACACCACCGGCCGTGGCAAAATTGTCAGCCGGGCCAGAGCCATGATCGAACCGATCGCCAAGGGAGACCGCGAGGCGATTATTGTGACCGAGATTCCGTTTCAGGTGAACAAATCTCGCTTGATCGAGCGGATGGCCGAGCTGGTTTCCGACGGCAAGCTGGAGGGGATTTCCGATATTCGCGACGAATCGGACCGCGACGGCATGCGCATTGTGATCGAGCTCAAGCGGGCGACTGTTGCCGGCATTGTTCTGAACCATCTTTTCAAACATACGCAGATGGAAGATTCGTTCGGCGTGATTCTGCTGGCTATCGTCAATAAACAACCGCGCATCGTGAATCTCAAAGAGGCCCTGCAACTTTTCATCGACCATCGCAAAGAGGTTGTCATCCGCAGAACCGCTTATGAATTGAGAAGGGCCGAAGAGCGGGCCCATATTCTGGAAGCCTTGAAAATCGCCCTCGACAATATCGACGAGGTGATTGCCCTCATCAAAAAATCAAAAGAACCACAGGCGGCCAAAGAGGCACTGCGTCTCAAGTTCAAGTTCACCGATATTCAGGCGCAGGCGATTCTGGAAATGCGACTGCAACGTTTGACGGGGCTTGAGCGCGCCAAGATCATTGCGGAATATGAAGAGCTCCAGAAGATGATCAAAGAATTTAAAGCCATTCTGGCGGATGAGCGCCGCGTGATGAAAATCATCACTGATGAGCTCAAAGAAATCAAAGAAAAATATGGCGATGCGCGCCGCACCGAAATTCAGGGAAGTGCTGAAGAGATTAATGAAGACGATCTCATTCAGGAAGAAGAGATGGTGGTGACCATCAGCCATGGCGGCTATATCAAGCGCAATGCGGTGAGCCTCTATCGGGCGCAACGCCGCGGTGGACGCGGTAAAACGGGCATGACCACGCGCGAAGAAGATTTTGTCGCCGATCTGTTTGTCGCCTCCACAAAAAGTTATCTTCTCGTTTTCAGCACAAAGGGCAAAGTCTACTGGCTCAAAATTCACGAGATTCCGCAGGCGGGCCGCGCCACCAAAGGCAAGGCGATCAATAATCTGGTGATGATGCAGGGGGATGAAAAAGTGGCCGCAGTTCTGCCGGTGAAAGAATTCAGCGAAGGACAATTTGTGGTGATCGTGACCCGGCAGGGGACGATCAAAAAAACAGATCTCACCTCTTTTGGAAACCCGCGTGCGAGCGGCATCATCGCCATCGGTCTGGATGATGGAGACGAAGTGGTGCAGGCCAATCTGACCAACAGCAAACAGGAAATTGTTCTCTCGACGAAAAACGGCAAGGCGATTCGGTTTAATGAAGACGATGTTCGCGGCATGGGTCGGCAGGCCGGTGGTGTGCGAGGCATAAACCTTGGCAAGGGAGACAGTGTCGTCAGTATGGAGGTGTTGAGCGGAGAAACCGCCGCCCTTCTCACCGTCACCGAAAAAGGCTACGGCAAACGGACCGAGGTGAAAGAGTATCGCATTCAGACGCGTGGCGGGACCGGCATCTTCACCTGCAAGATCACGGAAAAAAACGGGCCCGTTGTGGGCGTGATGCAGGTGATGGAGAGCGACGACATCATGTTGGTCGGCGACAAGGGAAAAATTATCCGGACAAAAGTTTCAGGAATTTCAATTCAAGGGAGAGCCACACAGGGTGTGAGGCTCATTAATCTGGAGCCAGGTGAGAAGCTGATGTCGGTGGCGAAGCTGGCGGAAAAAGAAGAAGAGAGTGAAAACCAAGGAGAAGACAATGGCTAACGAAAAAACACTGGCGATCATCAAGCCAGACGCCCTTGAAAAAGGGATCATTGGTGAAATCTGCAAACGTATAGAAGAAGGCGGCATGAAAATTGTCGGCATGAAAATGTTGCAGATGACGCCCAAAAAAGCGGAAGGGTTCTACGCCGTTCATCAGAGCAAACCGTTTTTTGCGGGTCTGGTCAAATTCATGTCGAGCGGCCCCACGGTCGTGATGTGTCTTGAAGGCGAGAACGCCATCAAACGCTGGCGCGATATGATGGGCGCCACCGATCCTGAAAAGGCGGCTGAAGGGACAATCCGCAAAGATTTTGGTTCCTCCATCGAGCGCAACGTCACTCACGGAAGCGACGCCTCCGACACCGCCAAACTCGAAATCGTCTACTTTTTCGAATCGGGCGAGTTGGTGAATTACGAGTGGATTTAATGAAAAAAATAATCTGCGTGCTGGGCCTGTTTTTAATTTCGATGCCCGCATGGGCTGGTCTCAAAAAAGTGATCGCCATTGGCGTGGTCAATGCGAGCATGCTTTCTTTCCAGGGTGGAAATCCGGGCAATTTAAATTCCTTGTTGCAAGACCAGATCAAAAAACAGATTGATGCCAGCGGTCGCTATGTCGGTGTGATTGTTGAAGAGGATCAGGGGCTCACTGAAGAAGATCAAATCTGTTTGGATAAATTGCAAGCCAGAATGGGAGAAGGCCAGACTCTTTCACAACAAGAAATGATGCAGTATTCCACCTTAATCACAAAACAGATGGGGCCGATGATGCAACAATATGCTCCTCCCAAAAATGTGGCGGCCCAGGCGCTGATGACTTTTTCTGCCAGCACGGGCGAGAGCTCCATGGATACGGGAAGCGTTGCCAGCACCATCGGTAGCGTGGTCAATATTCCTTACGGCATCGGCGATATGTCGTCACAATCGCATAAGCTGACGCTCACTTGCGTTCTGCACGACCCCACCACGGGACAGGTGATCGATCAAAAGAAAGTCGATTCCACCAAAACAAAATTTAATCGATTGGGCGGCATGTCGACCTTTTCTGGAACCAATCAGGAAGAGGTCTACGACAAACTCTTCAGCAAAGGGGTTGGAAAATGCGTGGAATGGATCGATAAAAAAATGGAGAGCCAACTGTGGGAAGGGAAAATTTTTAAAGTGCAGGGAGATAAAATTCTGCTCAACGCCGGTTCCAATGCAGGCGTTCAGCCTGGAATGAAATTCAATCTGTTTGGTCGTTATTCAGTGACTGGTGGTGGCATTCATTTTGGAAATGAAGAGGAAAATATTGGAACAGTCGAGGCCGTTACCGTGAAAGAGGGTTATTCGGTGTTGCGGCCCATCGGCATTAAAACCATTTCAGTCGGAACTATTGTGAGACCGGTGGATCGTATTTGATGGTTTTTTTGACCTTCATCGGCTTGTCGTCGCCGGGCACCGGTTTTATTTTTTTCAGTTTTTCCTGCGCTGGCAAGTCGCCCATTTTTTCGTCATACAAATCAAACCAGGGATAGCTGTAGAGTTCATAATCTTTCTCTGTGATGGGAGAGTCAGGCGGTTTTTGTCCCGTGATTTTTTCAAACTGCTGGCTGTTGACAATGTGGACGCTGATGGTGCCGAATTTATTCGGGTCCCAGGTGTCACAACCATGCGGGTCGGGATAAATTTTCTGCCGCATCGTGCCGCCGGCACCGAGCCCCATCTCTGCCCCCTCTGATTTTTCAGAGAGAGTGGAGGCCATCCCGCCAAATCCCAAACCCGCTTTGCGATTTTCTTTTTTGGGGGATGGTTTTTTAAAAATACCTTTCTTGGGATTATAGACGGCGATCTGCAGGCCGCCGAATGTCTCTTTGCCGGTCAGTTGCCCTTCCACCGTCAAATTTTTTCCGAGTGGCACAGCCACGAATTGGCGGATGAAATCTTTGCCCGCCTTGATGCCGTCGATCCATTGTTGTGGCACGGGAGCCACCAGGTAGTCTTGCAACTTGCCCACTTTAAGGTCGGGCGTCCATGCCTCGCCCGTCAGCACGTTAATTTTGCCGATGCCGATTTTCACCGCGCGCGGGCGCCAAACTTCGTTTTCAAAAGAGATCCACATGGCCTCGCGCTGATACATCGGAATAAATACGCCACCTTCTTCCACCCATGCTTTGGGAAGTTTTTTGGCATAATCGCTCACACGATAGATCGGCAAACTTCCCAAGCCAGGCGGCAATGGATATTGTTTGCCGTCGTTTGGAATGCGGAGCGTTCTCTGAAAGTTGATGACGAAATTGTCAAAGACGAGATTGTTGTTTTGAATTTCAAATTTCACCGTGCCGGTGCCGAGAGGTTTGGAAAAGGCGGACGGTGTCATTGCCATCACCAGTGTCATTGCGAGCGTAGCGAAGGATGTCTTCATAATTTCTCCGAAATCGTCTGCCAGTGGATGAAGCGCAACAGATGGCTCCAGTGTCCCGCTTTGTCATCGGTGCCGGAACCATACCACCCGCCAAAAGGCTCTGCGCCGACGAATGCGCCCGTGCACTTGCGGTTGAGATACATGTTGCCGGCGCTGAATTCGGCCGCGCGTTTTTTGAGTTCCGGTTTTGTGGTGAAGAGGGCGCCAGTCAATGCATAGGGTGTACTGTTGGCGATCTGCACCATCTCGTCGAAATTTTTCGCCTTGTAAATTCCAAAGACCGGCCCAAAAATTTCCATCCCCGCTTCTTCCTGTGATGGTTTTAATCCCTCATGCAAACTCGGCAAAATACCGAAACCGGGAAAATCTTCATCCGCCTTGCCGCCCAATAAAAATGTGGCCCCCGCTTTTTGCACGGCGGCGCATTGATCGAGAATGGTTTTGAACGCTTGGCGGTCGATCACGCCGCCCAAAACGGCGCTGGGGTCGGTGACATTCTGGAGTCTGATATTTTTCAATCGTTCGACAACTGCCTGCTTCACCTTGTCATAAATATCTTCCTTCACAATCAATCGCGACAGAGCCGAACATTTTTGTCCTTGAAAGCCCAAAGCGGAGGCTTGCACGGCATCGACCAGCACATGGAGGTCTTCAAAATCGTGAACGGCGATGAAATCGCATCCGCCCATTTCGGCCACGACCCGTTTGATCCATTTGACGCTTGTTTCCGCCGCGGCCTTGTTTATTTCCCAACCGGCTTTCCGGCTTCCGGTGAAGGTGATGAGGGCGATGTCGGGATGTTTCACCAGCAGTTCACCCACTTTGTTGGAGCCGGGCCCATCGAGCACGAGTTCAATCGGAGCTCCGGCTTCCTGAATCAGCTTTGTCATGAAGATGCCGCTGGCCGGGCCTCTGGGAGAGGGCTTCACGATCACGACATTTCCCATTACTGTCGGTGCCGCCCACATGCCGGCGAAGATGGCGAAGGGAAAGTTGAATGGCGGAAGGCTCAAACCGATGCCGATCGGTTTCGGGTGCATGCGCGTGGCGTGGGCGGGCAGGGAAGTTATTCCCAAAAATTCGGGGTCGTGAATCAGTTCACAGGCAGAGGCATAATATTCGAGAAAGTCGACTCCCTCGGCCCAGTCGGCATAGGCCTCCACCGCGGTTTTCCCCGATTCCAGCATGAGTAGGCCCATGATGATCCATTTGTGTTCCTGCGTTTTTTTTGAAATCTTTCGCATCAGGTCGGCGCGTTCCTGGTGAGGCCTGTTTCCCCACGCGGGTTGAATTTTTTTTGCACGTTCCATGGCCTCCAGCGCTTGAGATTCGCTGGTGATGGGGAAGGGACCAAACTTTTCATTTTTATCGTTTGGATTGATGGTGGTGAAAGTTCCGGCCGATTGTTGCTGTGGTGGCGTTTTTAAAATTTTTCGGGCTTCATCGATGCCATTCAAAAGCCATTTTCTTTTTTCATCATTTTCCCACGGATTGAGAAGGGGCTCATTTTTGAAACCGCTCAAATATCTGGAAGTCATATCCATCATGACTACAATTGACGCATTTTCAAAACAAGTGTATTTTCGGCCCCTAACTTTTTTGAAAGGGGGAGATTATGTTGGGAGGAAACGATTGCAAGTGCGATGTCAAAAACTGGCTCATCACCGGGTTGATCGTCGCGGTTTTGGCGCTTGGTCTCGATATGTTTTTTCATCATTATTGCATGATGAAAGTCTATGAGGCCAATATGTCTCTGTTCCGGCCGATGGAGCAGATGATGCAACTCAGGTGGTATGGCTACGCCGGTTATGTGGCGTTTGGTCTTCTGTTCACCTGCATTTATTCCAAGGGCTATGATGCGACCAAGGGTAAAGCGGGACAGGGGATTCGTTATGGAATTCTGATGGGGCTTTTTTATTGGGGAGCCGGCCTCTTGATCGCCGTTCCCGTCATGCCGTGGTCCAAACAGCTGGTGATCGACTGGTTTGCCATTGGAGTGGCCGAGTTTGCCATTCTTGGTTTCATCGTCGGCATGCTGTATAAACCGAAGATGGGTTAGACGGTTTTGATCTTGTCTTTCCCGCCGTATTTATCCCACCAGGCGCTGGCACCTTTATTAATAACGGTGTTCAGCGCCTGAATGTTTTGCACGCCACGGTCCGAGAGCCAGCTCTCCAGTGCCTTGATGCCCGACTTGGCATAAATCGGGATACCCTCTTTCCATGTGGCCCGGCCGCAGAGCACGCCGTTCCATTTCACACCCGCTTCTGTGGCAAGCTCCAGACTTGCGCGAAATTCTTCGTCGCTGACGCCGGCGCTCAAATAAATAAAAGGTTTGGTCGTGGCAGTGGCAGAGTCCTGGTAGAAAGCGATCGCCTCTTTTTTCGTATAAGCATTGCCGATGAACTGCATGTTGATGGGGATTTCAATCTTCAACACATCGACATGATATTTGTCTTTTGAAAATTCCTGCATGCTCTTTTTGACAATTTCAGGTTTGAGTTTGGCAAAGGTCAGATCTTTTCCTTCGCCGCCGTTTGCATCATAACCGACGAATTCCAGAAAATAGGGGATGTCCGCCTCGACGCAATCTTTGCCGATGGCCTCCACC
This sequence comes from Deltaproteobacteria bacterium, assembly GCA_030648035.1. Classification (GTDB taxonomy): domain Bacteria; phylum UBA10199; class UBA10199; order SPLOWO2-01-44-7; family SPLOWO2-01-44-7; genus JAUSII01. Next base: position 23,625 of record JAUSII010000097.1, read on the forward strand.
CATTTGTGTTTGCGCTCGTTGATTTCCGGTTTTTCAAACGGGGTGTAATAGAGCAGAATTTTGACGGCATCGGCGCCGGCGGCTTTCAATTTTTTCGGATTCCACTCTTTGAGAAGAATCGGCATTCTTCCTGGCGAATCGTTTTCATAACCGGAAGATTCATAAGCCAGCAAAAGGCCTGTTCCGGGGGCGCGCTGTTTGGCGGCCTCCAGACCAAATTCGGGATCGAGCAGAATGGCAGTGGCGTGCGGTGTTAAAATTTTGCTGACGGCGGTTTTAAACTCGGTCATCATCGCATCGGTAATTTCGTTGGAGTCGACCCCTTTGGCTTTGGCAATCGATTTTTTCAAGGAACCCCGCTGATCCATGGCGGCCGCGGCGATCACCCCATTTTTGTTGGCCAGTTTTTGCAGATGCTCGAACTTTGCTTTTGTCATTGTAACCATTTTTTGCCTCCTTGGTTTCATTGGGAATGCTTTAAAGTTCAGATTGGGCGGGGTGTCAACGAAAAATCTTTTACCGGAAATACTTCGCGGAAATTTTTTGCCAAATCTGTTGCAGCATTTCCAAAAAAGTGGGCCGCCATAAAACATCGATGGTTGCGGTATTATCGGGGGCCACAGAAAAAACAACCTTTCGGGCATGATTTTCCTTCATTTCTACCTTGCGGCTATAAATGTGGTCTCCGGGGATTGCATCACCCAATAGGCCATTATCCATCATCTGCAGACGCGCCTTGACGGCTTGCTGATTTTTGTCGAGCAGATCAACTTCAATCTGCCCTGGACATTCCCCCGGCAAACAATCGACCTGCATTGTCAAAAGGATGGTGGCGGAGTCTTCCGTCAAAATTGTTTTCGGCATGACTTGCAAAGGATGAAACGTTGCGAGCGCCAATAATAATAAAGGGGCGAGAGTCATATAGCGTTGGGTGTTGTCAGAGGGAGCGGCAAGACGCTCCCTTTGACTTTAGTCCCGATCCAGCTTTGCTGGTCGGGACGAATGGAGCGGGTGGAGGGAATCGAACCCTCGTGTGAAGCTTGGGAAGCTTCCATTCTACCATTGAACTACACCCGCATAAAAATCAGGTGTGATGTTTATCTGGAGAATTTTACCGAGGCAATAGAAAAGTATTTCCATTTTAATGCCATTCCGATTGTGAGTGCCAACAGGCCCAAGCCTCCCACAATCATGGCTCCCATTTCTGCAGGGCAGACTCTCATTACAGCCACTACAGTAGCGGCGCCCAATCCAACGGAGGCCTCCTTAAAAATGAGAGCTCCGTCTTTACTCGCGCTCGAGTCCAAATAGCTTGCAGAACATTCAATGACGGAACAAAGCAGAGTCCAGAGGATGGCTCCATAAAGAGTATCGACACGAAAAAAGCTTGCAGATCCCAGAATAAACATTCCCGCGATTAGCGCATAAAACGCACTTCTATCGGGATTCTTATGCCGTGTTAATTGATGAATAATGGGAAGTTGCAGAAAGATTATCACAAGGCTGTTTAGGGAGATCATGATGCCATACCATGCAGGAATTTGGCCGGTTGTTTTCAATATCGTTTGTGGAAGAATGGAAAATATACCGAAGAGTTTGATGCCGATGGAAAAACCAATCAGACTCCAGGCAATTTTTTTTTGAAGGGTTGGTTTTTTGGGGAGTCTCTGGGTGGCGATTTTATTTCTGCGATGAATATTCTTCCATGAAATGATGGCGCAAAGAACCAACAAAACCAAACCACCGGAGAAAAAAGTGGATGGTGTTAATATGGAAATCGCCAGAATCGGACCGGCCGCAAAACTTCCGAGATTAAGTGCTATCTTGTTCCAGGCGGCGCCTTTGGGAGTTTCTGCCGCCTCCGACTTGATAAGAAATCCTCCTATGCTTAGACCGACTCCAACCATTGTGGACCCTAAAATTGAAAGTGTCGGATTGAATGTAGTCCATAATAGACACCCCAGGCTTGCCAATAAAAAGGCGACTGTCCCGGCGTGTTTGCCAATGTGTCGGCTGGCCAATGGGGAAAGAATCAGAAAAAAACGATATCCCATTACCAAAATAACATTGCTCAAGGGACTTAACCAAAGATTGGCCTTTCCCAAAAATGCAAAGAGACATAAAGCCGAGATGGAACGAATCACAAAAATCATGCTGTCATCCCTATTTCGGATCCTTTTTTGGGTGTAACCGGATGGATTTTTTGTTCTGAATTGGAATAGACAAAGTTGTTCCAGATGAATCCCCCAGAGTCGTCGCACCGTATCGAACATCCTGTATAGCTTGAAAGTGTTTCAGTATAATCAGATCTATAATGTGAACCCCGACTTTCTTTTCTGCACAATGCCGCTTCAACTATTAATTTTGAGGCCAGCAAAAGATTTTGAAGATCAATCGCACTTTGAATTTGCAACGATGCCCGGGAGCCCGAAGAAAAAGTCAAATTTGCAGATTCTTCCTCCATCAGGCATAAGCTGGCAGACATGGCTGATAATGATTTTGGATTTCTGACAGGCCCCGCGCGAAAATACATTTCTTTGCGAAGCCGATTCAGGATTGTTTCCGGAACGTGTGTACCGCCGGAGACTACACGATATGTTCCTGATACTTGAGGAGATGAATTATCAGTCAATTTATTTGCTTGAGAAAATTCTGCAGCAAATTTTCCGGCTATTCTGCCAAAAACCAGCGCTTCAGAGAGGCCATTGCCTCCCAGTCGGTTGGCTCCATGTACACCCCCTGCCGATTCACCGGCGGCAAATAATCCCGGGATGGTGCAGGAGGCTTTTGCATCGATCCGGAGTCCACCCATCAAATAATGCGCAGTGGGTCTGATTTTCAGTATGGAATGGTCTTTGGGATCAAAGTCGGCCTGCCTCAATCTTTCCAAAAGTGCAGGGTATTTACTTGCGATAACATCGCGGCAGGAGCTGATATCAAGATCGACGGAATAATTTTCAAAGCATCGATCGGCAAGTATTTCCGAATAAATTCCGCGAGACACCATGTCTCGTGTGGCCGTTTCCCCTTTGGGATGATAATCAAACATAAAACGGTGGCCCTCTTTGTTGATCAGCTTTGCACCATCAAACCTCACAGCCTCTTCAACAAGGGAACCGTCAAAAGTTGGAATGCCGCTTGCCAGACCGGTTGGATGAAATTGTACAAATTCCAAGTCGATCGCCTCCGCTCCCGCTTTCAAACCCATCGCAAGGCCGTCGCAGGTTTTGTCGAAAGAAGCCGCGCTCGGAGAATACATAGAGGCTCCTCCACCATCCGCAAGAATGATTGCGGAGCCCGGAATATCGACCAACTCCAGAGTATCAATGTTGATTGTTTGGAGCCCTTCGATCTGATCCATGGAATTTTTCAGGATTTTTATTCCCCGCAGACCGGTCAGAATGGAAACGCTTCCGGATGTAATCAATCTTTTTAGTTCTGCAACAAGCACCTTCTGAATATAAAAACCCAACCTGTCTTCCAGGTAGACGCCTCTTGGCGAACCACAACCACCAAAGGGTCGGGTGACAAATTGATTCAGCCCATCCATTTCAAATTTGAGTCCAAGGCTTTGAAGCCATTCGACCAGGACAACCGATTCTTCACACAATACCCGTGCCAGATCCGGATTGTTTGCAAAAGCGCCACCGCGAAGCGTGTCTTCAATGTGGGCTTCCACCGAGTCTCCCGGTCCGACCGCGGCATTGAAGGCATGTGTTTTCCACGTGCAACCCCCATTTGAAGCCCAACGATATTGATCATGCGTGTATAAGCTTTTCGTCACCAAATAAACATGCGCGCCACTTTTGGCAGCTTCAATTGCCGCGCACATTCCGGCTCCTCCGGTGCCTACTACAATCACTGTTGGAATGGACAAATTCATAGTACCTCCACTTGGTTGGAAATAATTTCACAAATATTTTTCAGGCTGGATTTTAGATTTTGTGGGTCGGTCGATTTTGCGATGACGTGGCCAATAAATCCCGCATTGTCAGACGGAATTTTTTGAACCTTCGCTCCAATGCTTTTGCTCCAGAAGATTTCAACGACTTCAGGACAGGATTTTTTGAGTTCCTGAAGAATTGTTTCAGAATTGGGGAGTTTGCTGATGATTCCGTTTGCAGGCGACAAAATCATTCTGATTCCGGCATAAAATTTTAGATTCCAGGGTTGTGGTGTAGAGTGTTCTTTTCCCGAGGCCCAGGAGAGCCAAAGATTCCAGGGGTCAAAATTTTCGAATGCAAGGCCGGCCAAATCCCATATGCGCATCCCGGCGGGACGCAGATTGGGTTCCACAATGGCAATCTTTTGAGCCTCTTTCATCCAAAAAAATTCGTTATGGCAGGCTCCCCCGTTGGAACCTGAAAGATCTGCCGCGACTTTCCCGGCTTGCAGAAATTGGGATAAAACATTTTCCGGTACGGAGGTTGGAACAATTTGCTGAATTTCCGCCCTATATTCATTTTGTGTCGTCTCTTTTTCAGTAATCCATGAATAATTTGCGACTCTGTCAAAACTGTATTCCTGTGCACCCGAGATATTTTCTTCAAGCATAATGCCGCCATTTGCATAAGGAGAAACCTCTTCCCAGGCACGATCAATGTCGTTTGCTCCTTGAACAAGTGTACATCCGCGACTATTGCCCTCTTGCATTGGTTTGAGAAAAGCTTCGCCTTTCATGGTGTGCATCCAATGATGCAACTCCATTTTTGTTTCAATGCGGGTTGCCTGAATCGGATGATAAAAATGGGGCAAAAAATGGCATTTGGACTCCTGCTGTCTGAAATGAAATTTGTTGAAAGCGGCAGATACCCTCTCTGGATCGGCTCCCGGCAGATTCAACTCCTTGGCCACCAGCGCTCCGAGTTGCGTGCCGGGATCTGAAAATGGGAGCACGCCGATGATTTTTAAATTTTTTTCGTTGCACGCCCTCATGATGACACCAACATTTTCAAAAGAGGCTGACAAAGGCACATCAATTATATCGTCAACTGCCTTCTGATCTTCTGCCGTTGGTGTCGGTTTGCAAAGCACTACAGAGGCTCCAAAATGAGCATTTGCCTTGTCCCTGATTTTTTGGACATCATCGATGCGCGTATTGTTGTAACCGAGAATTAAAAATACTTTTTTCATTGGTGCCCCTTTCGAAGTTGTAAAATTGTTTTCGCTCTTATAAGCAATTCTTGTGCCAGGCTTAAAACGTTGTGGTGTTGCTTTAGTGATACTTTATGATTGAAAGTCGGACAGAGTGTTTTGCTATGAATACACTTCTTGTTTAAGAGGCATCCCAATGGAAATTAAACCACATCCCTTCAAAAGGGGCGACACGCTGGACCAATTCGACGGCCATTTGCTGGGAGGGATCGGAGGTTTCTCATCAGCCTGTGTCTCTGGTCATGCGCTTCAAGAGCCGCTGGAAGTGGTTCTTGTGCAGGGCTCGCGCGCGGGCGGGTTTCATGCGCGACTGGGCGATGCGCATCATCATCTTTATGAAGGGCGTCTTACAAAAGAGAAAGTCTCTTTTACTCTGGAGGCTTTTCACACGGACAAAGCGGGGGATCCTCTTTTCAATCTCTCCAAAGCTTCACAGACGTTGAAATTTTCGGTGAAACAAAATTTGCGCAATTTTATTTGGGAGACGGCTCAAAAACTGAATCTTCGGGGCGCGTTGTTGTATGCTAGGGGAGTGGCCACAGAGTTGCATGTATATGGTCACACAGATCCCTTTCATCTGAATGACAAAACCAAAACATTCGACCACCCCACCGCGCGCCTCAAAAAAAATGTCGGCATTGAGGGTTGGGGTAATTTAAGTTTTGTCGATGGACAATCGCCGTTTGTGCATATGCACGGCGTCTACGAGGCAAATGGAGAAAGAAAGGGGGGGCATTTCATTATGGATGATGCTCTCTCTCTCTTGTCCCCGAAGAGGTGATGTTGATGATTTTTCCCTTGCCTTCGCTGGTGAGAACGGTGCAAGGAGAGGATTTTCCGACATGGAGGGTGTGAATTTATGAAAGTGAAATGCCCCTATTGCAAAAAAGAATCGGTGAAAGAAAATAATTCGTTTTGGCCCTTTTGTTGCGAGCGTTGCAAAATGATCGATCTTGGCAAATGGGCCGCGGGGGATTATCGCATTCCGGGTGAACCTATAAACCGTGAAAAAGAAGAGGGTGAAAAGAACGGAGAAGATGATGTGGATTGAAATTGTCGGATGGGTCGGGATGGTTCTTTTGTTGGCCAATTTTTATATGGCTTCGCATCATATTCTTGATGACAACGCGTATACCTATCACCTTTTGAATCTGGTTGGCGCAATCGGTGTGATGATCAACGCCTTTCATAAAGAGGTGATGGCCGTGGGCTTCATCGAAGTGGCGTGGAGCGCCATCGCTCTGGTCGGCATGTATAATGTCTATCGCCACCTACGGAGGTCCGCATGAACTGGAGTGATTACATCGGATGGTTCGGATTCGCCGTGGTCCTGATAAGTTACGCAATGGTCGCCACCCGCCACTGGCGCGTCAGGTCGATAGCGAATCAGGTGGGGAATATTGTTGGCCCCGGTTCTCTGGGTATCAATAGTTTTACCTATAAAGCCTGGGTGCCGGTGGTACTCAACGTCATTTGGGTTTCGATGGCTATTTACACTTTGCTTCAATTGTTAAGCCAGAGGGAGAAAAAAATATGATGCCCTCTGCGCATCCCATTCGCGAAGTCTATCGCGCGTCCATTCGACATGCACTGGGGGCGTCTCAAATTGTGGAATTTAAAGATGGTCTGCTGGCCATCGACAATGAAGGAAAAATCGCCGCATGTGATGCCTTTGAAAAGCTTTCTCCCCGTCTGCCAAAAGATTGCATGGTTCATGATTTGCGCGGCTCGTGGATTATTCCCGGTTTTGTCGATTGCCATGTCCATTTACCGCAACTCGATTGCAGAAATAAAAACGGGCTTACGCTTCTCGACTGGTTGAATAAATATATTTATCCTGCAGAGGCGCAATTTGCCGACCCCAAAATGGTACAAAAAATTGCACCACGGTTTTACGATGAACTGCTTTCCCATGGCATTACCACCGCCGCCATTCATTCCACCGTCCATTTTGAAGCGACGGATATTGCTTTTAATATAGCCAATGACAAAGGTTTGCGGGTAGTGATGGGACAGGTATTGATGGACCAGAATGCACCAGAAAATTTATTGAGACCCGCCATCCAGCTTTTGCGTGAAACAGAAAAATTGATGAAAAAATGGCATGGAAAAAACGGCAAACTTTTCTATGGCGTCACCCCCCGCTTCGCCCTGACTTGTTCCGAGGGATTATTGTTAGAAGCAGGACGATTGGCTGAAAATTCAAAAGTTTATTTTCAAACGCATTTGGCGGAGACAATCAAGGAAGTGGAACAGGCCAAAGATATCCATCATTTTAAAAATTATGCCGCTTTTTACGAAGATCAGCATTGTTTGAGTCCCCATTCCTTGTTTGCCCATTGTATTTATTTGAATGATGAAGAGTTGAAAATTCTTTCTGGTTATCAATGCTCCATGTCGCACTGTCCGACTTCAAATGTGTTTTTGAAGAGCGGCACCATGCCGATTGGAAAAATAAAACAGCATAATATTCGTTGTGGATTAGGAACGGATGTGGGAGCTGGCCCGACTTTTTCCATGCGCGAAGTAATCAGCTGTTCTCTTGAAGTTCACCCCAAAAATGAAATGGATGAAAAGAGAGGATTTTATATGGCAACACTGGGAGGTGCTGAAGCCCTGTCCTTGTCCGATCAGATCGGCAATTTTATGGAAGGGAAATGGGCCGACTTTGCAGTGTTTGACAATTCAGAATGTGCCGGTTTGGCCGAACAGAGTTATGTTGCCGGAAAATTGGTTTGGTCGGCGTCCAATGGGAGTTGAAATTCAAAAAGAGTCCCTTTTCCGACATCCGACTGCGCATTTAGCTTTCCGTTGTGCTTCTCCACAAATTCTCTGACTACGGTCATGCCGATTCCATTGCCGTTGGTTTTGTTGTAAGAGAAACCCCCCTTCATAATTTTTTCAAGAATTGGAGCAGGCATTCCTCCTCCGGTATCTGTGATGCGAATAATTCCATTATTGTCTGTCAGCTCCGTTTTGATGGTCAGAATACCTCTTCCATTCATCGCCTCAACGGCATTGGTGAGGATGTTGTTAATCGCCCGCTTGAATTCGGTTTGATCTCCCCAAAAAGTGAAATCTTTTGGCGCAAATTCTTTTTTGACAGTGAGTTCTTTTGAATTGATCTTGGATTCCAGTTCCAGAAGCAGATCGGCCAGGGCTTTGTGTATGGAAAATTGTATTTTGGTTTCGGCCTTTTTCTTTTTGGTCAATAATTCTTCTGCAATATCTTTGAGCCTTTGTGTCGCCATTTGTAAAAGATCGAAGGCCTGCTTTTCTTGTGGGTTGTCAAAAGTTTTTGAAGACAAACATTCCGAGGCAATTTGAAGGCTGTCCAAAGGAGATCTTAAATCGTGGATTACTTTTGCAGTCGTTTTAAAAAGAACCCTCTCTTCGGCCACCATACGTTCCTGTTTGGCCGCCATTTCCAGCCCAGATGCCA